>JAVKFU010000011.1 GCA_040223695.1 Deltaproteobacteria bacterium | reverse complement strand
CTGCATCGACCGCTCGCTGGAGATGGTCGTCGGTATCCTGGGGATATTGAAGGCTGGCGGGGCGTACGTTCCGATCGATCCGTCGTACCCTCGCGAGCGCATCGACTTCATGCTGGGTGACACCTCCTGCGGGGTGGTGCTAGTACAAAATTCCTATAAAGATATGATTAGAGAAGATATAGGAATCAAAAGATTGAACACTGATGATCTAGAACATTTGTTAAAAGATATTCCATCAACTTCTTTGGATTTGTTGAGAACCCCCCAAAGTATCACATATGTGATATACACCTCGGGGTCAACAGGTTTTCCCAAAGGAGTTCTGATTCCGGATAGTGGCGTTGTAAGACTTATCGAATGGTCTAGAATGACATTGAAAGAATCTACCAAAATATTACAGTTATCTTCGATATCCTTTGATGCAGCGACATTTGAGATTTGGAGTTCCTTGCTGAACGGGGGGAATCTGGTTTTATACCCACATAGAAGATTGGATTTATTATCAATCAATGAACTAATTCTAAGCGATGGAGTGGATACAGTTTGGTTTACTTCAGCTTTATTTGATGAATGGTCTAAATCTGATATATCCAGACTTCCGTTAAAATATATTCTCACTGGTGGAGATATTGTGAATCCATTTTCAGTGGCTACTGTACAGACGAAATTGAAGAAAGTAAGGATAATTAATGGTTACGGCCCAACAGAGAACACAACTTTTACATGTTGTTATGAGATACTTCAAGGGCTAAATGTATTAAAGCCTATACCAATAGGAAAACCAATCAATGGAACAAAAGTATACATTTTAAATGAAGACTGTTCTCTTTGTCCCGTAGGGGTACCCGGGGAGCTCCACATAGGCGGTGCGGGTCTTTCGCGTGGCTACCTGAACCTGCCGGATCTGACTGCGGACCGATTCGTTGCGGACCCTTTCGGCGGCGGTGGCCTTGTGTACCGTACGGGCGACCTTGGCCGTTGGCTT
>JAVKFU010000010.1 GCA_040223695.1 Deltaproteobacteria bacterium | reverse complement strand
AGAATGACGGATTTAAGATTGCCGCGCTCCGTTTCACTGCGCTCGCAATGACAGGGAAAGGATTAAGACGGGATTTCTCCCGGAGTTTATCCTGAGTTTATCGAAGGGGTCGAAATGACAGGATAGAGGAGGCTGAGGAGTTTCGGACAGACCGGCTAGCCTCTAAAGTAAGGCTCGGGGAGGCCGATTACTCCAGGCTCGGCGATAAAGACGCTCCCGCTTAGGAATGGAAGAAACAAAAAAGAAAGGGGTCGTTTGTAATTACAGACGGGGTCTTTCGCTCTCGATTATTGCGGATACGTCGGACATCTCTTTTCCGAGGAGATAGATAACATCGTCAAGAGTTATTATGCCCTTAATCGAGCCGTTATCGTCCACGATCGGAAATCGCCTGACGCTGCTTTTGCTGTCCTTTATCTGCTCGAGAGCCTCGTAAAGACCGGTTTTCTGATTGAGCGTTATGATTTCCCTGGACATTACATCCGAGACCGGGGTTTTTTCGGCGTCGAGGCCATTATTTACAAGTCTTATCATAACGTCCCTGTCGGTCAATATCCCCAGGGGCCTGTCCATATCTATCACGACTACACTCCCGACATTTTTTTCTTCCATCATTTTTGTTGCGTCGATTACCATCGTGCTTCTATTTACGCAAACTATCTCTCTCCGGCATAGACTTTCGAGACTCATTTGATTTTACCTCCTGTCATTAACTTTCCCGACTACTTAAAGTGCAGAAACGCATAGTGCAATGCACATGCCACTTTCCCGGAACCCCTTAACCTGCTGAAATTATCGAATTATTTGGTTCCTGCCGGACAGTGTCTTTTTATGAAAGTGTACGTAATCAGGACATATGACGGACGTCACCGATGGCCTTTCCAAATATGCTCATGGAGGATGAAAACAAATATATTTACGCACTCGGGTAAATGTCGGTCAAAATAGTAATGGAATGATAAACATAAGGCGGGAAAAGCCGGGGGATATAAGGGATATATTCGATATTAATCTCAGGGCTTTTGGAAGAGAGGACGAGGGGCAGCTCGTAGACAGGCTGAGGGGAAAGGTGTATCCGTTTATCTCACTCGTCGCCGATAAAAAGGGGGAGACCGCAGGGCACATATTGTTTACCCCTGTGATCGTCGGCGAGACGTTGCTGAAGGCAGCGGGACTGGGTCCTATGGCGGTGCTCCCGGAGCATCAGGGGGGAGGAGTGGGGTCAGCCCTTATTAATGAGGGACTCAGGGTCTGCCGTAAGGAGGGTATGGAGGCCGTGTTCGTCCTTGGGCACGCGGCGTACTACACGAAGTTCGGGTTCGAGCACGCTTCAAAGAGGGGGATTTACTGGAAGGGTAGCGAGTTCGCGCCTTACTTCTTCGTGCACGAACTTGCGAAAGGCGCGCTTGACGGGGTACAGGGGGAAGTCATTTTTCATCCCGCTTTTGACGATGTGTGAGCAGCCTGAAGGTATGTAAGCCTGAGGCCGGCTTATAGAGATGCCCGATAAGTGTTTACGGGTGTACCCGATTTAAGGAAAGCCGCGGACTGGCACCTATTCGTCGTGAATAGCTTCTCTAACTTTGTCAATCATCTCTTGAGGTATCTCATCCATTCCGTGGTCTTCTTTGGCGTGCTTTGCGGCCTGCGCCATGATTTCCTCGACGGATTCTCCCTTGGCCTCGAAATCACAATCAACACCGACTTCTCTACAGCGGAGTACCTTTGCCATGATGTCGTTTCCTTATATGCAAATATTGATATGAGCCCTTATATTATTTAATGGGCGGGAAGTCAATGCGGGGGAGGTGGGGGAAAAGAGGCGTCCTTCGACAGGCTCAGGATGAGCGGGCGGAATGCGCCCGCTGGTTGTGTTAGAGAGGTTTCACACCCCCCTTAATCTCTTTTAAATGTAGAAGCGATCTGCCTGGATTTAACGAGCTTATGTAGATTTGAGGTAATGGCATCCGGTTCTTCCGCACGCTC
>JAVKFU010000009.1 GCA_040223695.1 Deltaproteobacteria bacterium | reverse complement strand
GAAGAGCAGCCGGCAGTTTTTCAGAAATTCCTGAAAGCGCCACCGGATGAAGCTCTAGCAATCAGAAGATTCTTTTTCAATCTCTCACAACGACTTACGTTGAAGGTTGAGTATCAAAAACAGCTCAATCAAGAGCAGAAGAGCTTCAAACAGGAAATAGACAAGTTGAAGGCCGCTATGCAGGCTCAGGAGCATGCATTGACAGAAGAACTAATAGCCTCGACAGAAGAACTACAAGGTATGAGAAACACAATGAGCTGGAAGATTACCGCGCCCCTCAGATGGGGTTACGGTAAATATTTAAAGCTGGTGAAGTCATCGACAAAATAAGCCACAGACAAGAAAACCGTTCCGTTCGTACCCATGACGCCTCCCGGACAGGGGCTCCGATATTTATTGAACTTCCTCAAATGGTTCAAAAGAAACCCTGATTTAAAATTCATCTTGCTTGATAAGATCTTCTGTCTTAGAAATAATGAAATGTCATAGATGAAAAAATTTGACATACCGTACTACAGAGGCTCATACTTAAAGATATTAATGAAGAAGATGAAGGTACTTATTTACGGCATCCCAAAAACTGGAACAACCATTCTTACTTATAAGATTTCAAGCGCACTCGGAGAATCCACCCAAGTCATATTTGAACCAAAAGTACGAGATAAAAGTATTGAGAAACCCGGCAATATTGTAACAAAATGCCTTTTCGGCTTCGACCCCTCCGAGTGGTATACCACCCCTGAAACAATCGAAGATTATTATAACTACGAAAAAAAAATATGGATAACAAGAGACCCGAGAGACGTTATTATAAGTAGTTTCCTCTACCAGTGGTTCAAGGGACACGATCCACAAAAAGAAAGTTTCAAAAATGCTTTAGAAGCAGTCAAGATGAAAGAAGAGAATCCGAATTCCATTCCATTTTCTGTACTTGACCGGATTAAAATAAATGGGATGACCTTGAATACAGACGAGTTGAAAAATTATCATACAAAGATGAATAGTGATATGTTTAATTTGATTAATAAAATAACCAGATATCGATTCATCTCTAAAATCCTTAAAAGAGATTGGTTCATCTTTAAATATGAAGACCTTATAGATAACAAAATCGAGAAATTGAATGAATATCTCGGTTTTTCAATTGATGACGAGGCCGATATTCCGAAAAAATTTGGAAGAGTAAAAAGATCCAAAGCATACGGAAACTGGAGAGATTGGTTTACTCCAGAAGATGTAGAGTTCTATAAACCTCTATATCATGAATACATGCAATTGGTAAATTACGATACGAACGATTGGAGACTGAACGACAACCCTGTCCTTTCCCCCGAACTCGGCTCTAAGTATATGGAGAAGCTATTCTACGGGGAAAATTGACGGGAAGCTCCCAAATCTGACAAAACAGCCGAATCAACCCGTACATAACCTCGATCGATGAAAAGTAAACCCGCTTGACACCGAATCTTTGTTAGCTGTATGCTGAATATCTGAAAGATACTAACAGTAGTGCTATCTTCTTTACCGCTCAACCATGCCACAACACCCGAAAGCAGGAATAATAATAGTCACCTGGGAGAAGAGGGAAGATGTTCTCAACCTGCTCAATACATTAAAGAATCTGGATTATGACAATTACGATATCGTTGTCGTGGACAATGCTTCAACCGACGGCACGGCAGAAGCCGTCAAAGAAGCATTTCCCGGCGTTCACATTATCGTCAACCCGGAAAATCTCGGAGGGACGGGCGGATTTAATACCGGGATAAAGTACGCGCTCGGGAAAGGCGTATACAAGTACTTGTGGCTCCTGGATAACGACGTCGAAGTGGACAGCAGGGCGCTCAGTGAACTCGTTCGCGTGCTCGAGTCTTCGGAAGAAATCGCCGTAGCCGGATCGGCCATGTACGATCTGACCGACAAAGACAAATTCCTTGAAGCGGGGTACTTCATAGACCTCACGAAAGGCAGATTCCATGATGACAAAAAATCCATACCGGATAACGCCCGGGGAAAGGAATTTTTTATCGTAGACTCGATATCGAGCTGCTCGTTGTGCGTATCGGCCGAGGCTATCCTTGATGTGGGAATATGGGACGAGAACTATTTTATTTATTGTGACGATGTTGACTGGAATATCAGGTTCGGAGAGAAGGGGTACAAAGTGGCGTCGGTACCGGGCTCGAGGATATGGCATGTCCCGTGGCTCTTCAAAATTGGATTCAACACGGCGTACTACGCCAACAGAAACATGCTGTATTTAATGAATAAACACGTTCCGTTCCCGAAAAGGGCATTGGGCCTTCTATACAAGGAGCTATCTATATTGCTGTTATCTCTCAAACTACTGGTATCCGGGGATTACTTTCATTCCATTCTCACACTTAAATCCGTAATCGACTTCTTCGACAAGAGATTCGGGAAGTTTGAAGACCTTGAATACATCGAGAATTTAAAAAAGAACGCGGGCGAAAGGCCTTACATGTTATGGACAGAAACCCTGGCGCGACTGGCGGTCAAGAATGTAACTTATGTCATTTCCGCTTTTTTATCCCTGATTAAAGGTACGGCAATAGAGGGACTCAGGATATTATTCAAGAGATTGCCCCCCGATACCCGTCTGAAACTTATTGATAAAATCAACAACCATTACCTGTCAAAAAGAGCCAAATGCCGAAGAAGCTGAGCATAGCCTATACAACGTGTTTCCTTGATGTAAGCGGGGTCACAAAAATTAATTTCGACATCCTGCATCGGTTAAAAGAAAAAGGGAACGAAGTTCATATAATCGCCACCGAAGCAAGTGGGACGTGGGACTACATTTTTGAGATCAATATAAACAAGCCGTTTTACCTGCACACCATAAACAAGAAAGACCGTATGGAGCGTTTTATAGACTATCTCAAGGAAAACAAAGTGGACATAATATTTAATACGCATTCTCTCTGGGTCTATGAAAATCTTCCCTGCATTAAACAAAGTCTGCCCGATTTAAAGGTCGTAGATTCGCTGCATGTCCTTGAACCCTACTGCTTCAGAGGGGGCTACCCCGACATCAGCGCAAATAAGTACGTCCATCCCTTTATAGACCGCAGCATCCTGATATCTGAGAACTTGCGGGAATATCTGCCGGCCAATTATCGAGTGGACGCGGACAAGCTTTCCGTCATCAGAAACGGCATAGACACGAAAAGGTATATGAAAAGCCGGAGTAACAATAACGGCTTCAGAGAAGAAATCGGGCTGGATAAAGGCCGCAAGCTGATAGGATTTATCGGCAGGCTTTCCGAGCAAAAGAGACCGGTCATGTTTTTAGAAATTGCAAGACAGATTTCCCTACAATACGATTCATGCGCTTTTTATATGATAGGGTCGGGACACCTGGGAAACCGGGTAAAGAAATTCATTAAAAAGCACGACCTCTCCCGCAAAGTATTTAATTTCACTCACAGACACGATATTGAAAACGTTCTGGCCTCAACGGATCTGCTGCTTGTCCCTTCTCTCTACGAAGGCGCACCGCTTACAATTTTAGAAGCGGTATCGGCGGGCGTCCGGGTAATTGCATCGGACGTCGGAGCAATAAAGGAATACGTTGAGAACTACTGCACACTCATACCCGTAACTTCGGAAAAAGAAGAAATAAACGCTTTTGTAAAAAACTCTATCAAGCTGCTTGAGCATGAACATAACACCGATCCCGCTGTAAGATTTGTGAAACAAAATTATGATATTAGCAAAACGAGCGAGGAATATGAAGCGGTATTCTACAATACGGTCGATAATTGAAATAACCCGATTAACGAATTTTTGTTGAGTAGCCATACTGCGAGCAAATACAAAAGAGGAATCAGTTATATTAACCAAGATTAACAGAGTGCTAGATGAGCTGTCGAATTCGGCTTTTGCACACCCGATATCAATTTATCCCGAGGTAGGAGAAGTACTATACGCTCTGGCCAGAAACGTAAAACCCAAGGTTGCTGTGGAGATAGGTTCATTTATCGGATACTCGGCCATTTGTATTGCCCAAGCAATCGAAGACAATAAACAAACCCAAGGCAATATGTACGCCATAGACAACTTTCTTCCCCACATCAACAACCCCAATCTGCCAATTGATATTGAAAACCCACTGGAGTTGGCGAAGACAAATGTTGAAAAAGCGGGGCTTATGCATAGAGTCAATTTCATCAAAGGATTTTCAACTGACGTGGCCCCCAAATTGTTATCTCAAATCAAGAATATCGATCTCCTGTTTATAGACGGAGATCACACCTATAAAGGAACTCTGAACGACTATAACATTTATAATGGCAAGGTAAGAAAAGGAGGGCTGATAATTTTTCATGATATCTTTCCGAACAAATGCGGATGGTGGGGACCGAGGATTATCCTCGATACTTTGAAGAGTGTGTTATTTAGAAGTAATTACGAAATATTGGAAATCGAAACTCCCGAAGGCTACGGTCTAGCTGTTTGCAAGAAGCTAAAGGAAGGCAACATCGAGATCAAGAACAATTTTATCCTGGAAAAATATAGAAAAGCTTTAGTTTATTTAAAGGAAGGGGGAAGTCTGAAAAGCGCAATGAAGTACATTTCAAGAAGATAAATGCAGCGTTGAATTATTATAGACACGCCAATTTTCGACAAAAGATATTTTATAGAACCCTTTTAAGAAGGCCCCAGCGCACCGCCGATGAAGAAGCCGTCTTTAAGGGACTCGGCGATCCCCTGAAAGACCCAGCGCCCGTAGCGGCCTATCTGATATACGCCGTGATTCTGAAGCTCGCCTATCGCCTGCTCCTTCCACCCGGAGCCGGGCATCGACCATGTGTAGGCCACATCAATCCACGTGGGGTCGACGGTTTCGGCTTTCGAGATGAACCCCCATGATTTAAGCTCTTTTACGACGGAGCCGGAGTATTTCTTTATTTCCTTTTCATTGGGCTTTTTGCCGTTTTGATACGCCTTTTCCACATAGATGCTCACCCTGTCCTTATCTTTACGCGAGGACTCAGGCATGAAGGACACGTCCACGTTGCTGTAAAAACCCACCCTGTGAAACCGGGATTCGCTGTCGGGAATATAGAGCCAGTGATCGTCCGGGCATTTTTCGCCCCTGGTCGCGCCGATGTTCAGAACCAGGACCGAGGTATAGTCAGCCGGCTCCTCATCCACCCGGAGGCCCGCCATCCCGATTGCCTTATTAAGCGGCAGAGTGGAGATCAAATTCTGATACTTCGCGCCCGAGCCGTCTGAAAATAAAACCTCCTTCTTCTTAATATTAATGCGTGTAACCCGCTTGCCGTAGCGGAGATCGCATTTATCCGCCATCCTCTGAGCCAGCGTGTTGAGTCCTTCCCTGGGGTAAACGTAGGTCACGTTGTATCCGACCGCCGGAGGCGCCTTGTCGATTGCGCCCTTAAGGGCGATTGAGAGATTGACCGGGGATTTATAAGCGTCCTGAGGGGCAATCCTGGTCCACAACCCGGCCGTATAGAGCTCGTGAAACGGGGCGAAAAACAGCTCCATCAGGGTTTTCCCGAAACTCTTTTCGAGCCAGTCCCCCATTGTCTTCGGCGTGCCGTCAGGGGCGTTTATTATTTCACTAATCGCCTTTGCGGCAACGTCCTTTCCCAGATAGCCGAGATTATTCTGTATGGGGTAAGGAACGTAGAGGCCCTGTTTGCTGAAGAAAACCGAGGACTTCCTCTTGTAGGATTTAGATGGGACCAGAGATTCTATAAAGCTGAGAACAGCCGGGTCGCCTCCGAAAATCCAGTGTCCTCCCCCGATTTCGAACCTGTACGCCTCTCCGTCCTCAGGGGCCCTGAAGAGGGGTTTTTTGCTTCCGGGCGGGAGGTAATACGACGAGCAGATACCGCCCGGGACCTCGGCAGCCTCGAACACGGGGAGACCCGATACCCAACCCGCGGCAAGGCCGGTTACGCCGCCTCCCAGGATTAAATTATCGGATTTTCTCACTTTACTCCGGACTCTCCTTGTTTTTTCAGCTTTTATAGTCACATATTAAAGCCAAAATTCAATAAACACTAGCTGTGCTTCTGCTTCCACGCCGAGGTCATAAAAATATACGCCCCCTGCAACCTCCCCCCACCTGAATCAGCTTCGGGCTATTATATTACCCCACGTGTCGATTTCACAATTATAATCCGGGGTAATAAAGAGCGTGGAAGTACTCTCGAGTACAAGTGAGGGTCCCGAGAATTTATAGCCCGGGTAAAAATCCTCTCTTCTGTAAGTATCGACCTTAATTTCTCTTCCTTCGAAAAGAACTTTCTTCCTAACGGGCCTGATCTCTTTCTTTTTATTTTTAAGCAGAGGCAGCTTGAGCTTCTTCTTTTGTGCTATGGCTCTCAATCGTAAGGTTACGACTTCAACTTCGCTCTCGGGCTTCATATATCCGTACATCTTTTTATGCGTACGGTGAAACGACCTTACAAAATTTTTACCGTAAGGGACCGTAACCTCGTGAGCCTGTCTCTTGTACCGCACATCAACGTACCGCTCGAACTTTACCGCGGAGCCCGGGAAATCTTCTCCGGATCTGGCCTCCAAAACCCTGAAATTCTCCTCAAGCTCATTTATCCGGCTGCCGTTTTCACCTAAAAACAGCGTAAGCCCGTAATCCTTGAAAGAATCCGCCACAAGCATTCCGAGCGCGGAGAGAACCCCCGGGTCCACGGGGAATATTACCGTCTTCATTCCCATATCGCTCGCAAGCTCGCAGGCGTGAAGCCCGCCCGCCCCGCCGAACGAAAGCAAAGCGAACTCTCTCGGGTCATACCCCCTGCCGATCGAAATAACACGGAGCGCCCTCGCCATGTTGGCATTGGCGACCTTTATTACCCCTTCGGCGAGCCCCTTAACGGAATATTTTAGTTTTTTCGCCACCGCTCTGAGCGCTGCTTCCGACTTTCCTGGATAAATCTTCATTCTTCCGCCGAGAAACCATTCCGGGTCTATCCTGCCCAGAAGCACATTGGCATCTGTTACGGCGGGCTCCCTGCCCTTCCCGTAACAGGCGGGTCCGGGGTCCGCCCCCGCGCTCCGCGGACCGACTTTCAGAGCCCCTCCCGTGTCCGCATAAGCGACAGAGCCTCCTCCGGCTCCTATAGTATGGACATCAATCATCGGAACCTTGATCGGTATCCCGTCTATATTCGTCTCGGTTGTGAATTTCGGACTGCCGTCACAGAGCGCGACATCGGTCGATGTCCCGCCCATGTCATAGGTCATGACTTTCTCATAACCGGTCATTTGAGCTACTTTAAATCCTCCCACTACCCCCCCCGCAGGACCGGAAGTGAGAATACGAACGGGCTCCTCGCCGGCCTGTCCGGGCGAGATAATTCCTCCGCTCGACTGCATGATCGTGATTTTATCACTCGAGCCTCCCCGGGCAGAGATACTCTCGGTCAGGGAGCTCATGTACGCCTTCACTTTAGGCAGAAGATAGGCATTGGCCACGATGGTCGAAGTCCTTTCGTACTCCCGGAACTCCGGCAGTATCCGGGAAGAAACGGAAAGCGGCAGTCCGGACTTTTTCAGATAGTCGGCCACACGGTTCTCATTCTCGGAATTCATATAAGAATGAAGAAACGATATTGCCACCCCTTCGGGATTCAGCCTTTTTAACTTCGCAAGCAGTTTTTTAAGGTCACCGAGTTTTATACGCTTGGCTATATTCCCCTCAAAGGTTGTCCGCTCGCTTATACCCAGCCTTAACACCCTTTCAACGAGCGGTCCGGGGGCTTCCCAGAATATATTGTAGAGTTCCCCCCGGTTTTGTCTCCCTATCTCTATTAGATCTTCGAATCCCTCGGTCGTTACGAGGGCTATGCGCGCTCCTTTACGCTCCAGGAGGGCATTGGTTGCGACAGTGGTGCCGTGAACTATTTCCACGTCTTTTAATACCGCTCCCAGGGCCTCGTTTAAACCTTCCATTATTGCTCTGGAAGGGTCGTCGGGAGTGGAGGATATTTTATGGGTGAAAAGCCTAATTCCGTCAAAGAATACAAAATCAGTAAATGTCCCGCCCGTATCGATACCAACCTGAATCATCCGAAGCGTGTTCTCCGCAATATTGTTAAGTTGTTACGTGAAATATATCCTTTCGGGAAGCGATTGAAAACATATACTGCATAAATCAGCCGACAAGCTTACTGACGGGAGAGCGGATATTGAAGGGAGCAGGCTGGATTGAAATTGCCCCGCGTACCGGGAAACGGCCACGGCTCACGATTGACAGCGTAGCTTAATTAGAAAAGCCGGGGGGAATATCGCAAACCAAAACACAGCAGGAGGGTACAGTTTAATAAAATGAATCTCGATTGACCGGGAAAAGGATACTCAGTATTCGTCCTGGCCTACGGGGTATATCACCTTTACTTTTTCTTCGGCGATTTCCCTGAGCGCCGTGACAACTTCTTTATTATCCGTTTCTTCCGAAAGCGGCGCGGCACCCTTAACGAGCAGCCTTGCCCGCTTCATCGCCGCCACTGAAAGCGCGAATCTGTTCACTACCTTCTCCAAACAATCCTCTATGGTTACTCTTGCCATCCGAGCGTCCCCCCTGATCAGAAATTTTACGAATTATAAATATAAGTAATATCGGCGCGGAAGTAAAGCCGGAGGGATAACTCCTCTCGGAATTCATTGATTATTGGGTTAATATAAACAAATCGGAGGAACTCAAATGGATTTAGACGAAATTAAATACGATGACAAAGGGCTCGTTCCGGTTATCGTGCAGGACATAAAAAACGGACAGGTGCTGATGCTCGCTTACGCGAACAGGGAATCTCTTGAGAAAACACTCGATACGGGAAAAACCCATTTCTGGAGCAGGTCGAGACAGGAGCTTTGGATGAAGGGGGAGGAATCGGGCAATGTTCAGGACGTGAAAGACATATTTTTCGACTGTGACCTCGACACCGTTCTGGTGCTGGTCGAACAAACCGGTGTAGCGTGTCACACCGGGCAGAGAACGTGCTTCTATACATCGCAGCAGGGGGCTGACACCAGCGCTCCCTCATTCAGTGGAGAGAGTACGGGAAAGACCCTGGAAGAGGTTTACAACGTTATAGAGGACAGGAGAAAAAACGCGCGCGAGGACTCTTACGTAAGCGGACTATTCGAGAAGGGGCTCGATAAAATATTGAAAAAGGTCGGGGAGGAGGCGGCTGAAGCTATTATCGGGGCCAAGAACGGGGACAGGGGAGAGATCATATACGAGACAGCGGACCTCTGGTTCCATTCCCTGATCGCTCTTTCATATTTTGGAATCACCCCCGGGGACATCTACAACGAACTGGGGAAAAGGTTCGGAAAACCCCGTGAAACATACCGGGGTAGTGGTACAGAATAAAGTTGCAATCTCCCGGATACGGAAATTAAACCCCGATATCGAACCTTGTAAAAACCGTAAGACTTTGAGTTAGCCGTAGCGGGACGAGATCGTCCGGCATCCGTTACCTGTTTTTCTTCGGCCTGTCTTTTTCCTCTATATAGTCGCCGATGAATGTCCTGTTCCTTACCGACGGCGGCAGGTTTGACAGGTCGGGCTTGGGCATATCGGTTGAAAGATCACTCGTGAACGCGAAGCTCGACACAACTTTTTCGACTTTCCTGGTTCTGCAGAACGGGCATTTCAGATCTTTCTCATCCTCTTCATCGTAAATAAGCTCGGAGAAACGGAAATTCTTCTGTAGATTGAACAAGACCAGCAGAGCTCCCTCGTTCAAAAAGAAATCGAGGTCCACACAGTCCCTGTCACGCTTTCCGTGCTCGGCCAGAACTTTTTCATTCTCCAGATCGAGCACGCCGATATGGTTTATATTGTCATATTTTTTCACCAGGCCTGAGACCTTCTTCTTGGTGACTTTATTTTCAATCTCTCTTAAGGAATCCTCAACGTTTTTCCTGCATTGTGTGCACTCGTACTCATAAAGCGGCATTTATTTACCCCCGTAGGCTGAATTATCTGTTGAAATATTGATTTAGATGATCCTGTCCGACCCAGTCGTTCCTCATTTCCTCGTCTTTCTGCTGTTTGTACTCCAGGTGCCATTTAAGCTCGTCTCCGGGGCCGGGCGCTCTCTTGCTCTTGTCCTCGAAAATCGCCTTGAAAGTTGAAAAAACCCTCTGCACTTTATTACCGCCGCACAGGGGACAAGAGATATCCTTTTCATCATCTTTATCGTAAACCAGAGAGCTGAATCTGAAATTCTTAAGCTCGAGGGAAAGCACTCTGTTCTTATCCAGCTTGTAACGAAATCTTCTGGCGCTTCTGCTATCGCTCTTCTCTCCGAGCGAAAACAGCAATTTACCCTTCTCGTCATCGGTTACTTCAATATGAGTAAAACCGGTATTATTCTTCATTATTTTAGAAGCGTTTGTTTTATTCAGCTTCGCAACAAGGGCGTCTATATCCCTGTTATACCTCTCTATACAATGGTCGCATTCATATTCAAATAAAGGCATATTATCACTCTCCTGACTTTATAAAGGATAAATAATAACCAACTTTTTCAAATAGCTCTAGTTAAACGGCCTCACTCAGCTCCGTATTTGACAAAGAGAGCGCCGCGAAGATACTTGTCTGTTAAATTCATTTGATTTATTCTGAGGTTCTAATGCCGGTACCGAAGGAACTTATCGTAGATGAAAACGGGCGCGTCTGCACACTCACCATAAACCGTCCCGAGAAGAGAAACCTGGTCACTCCGGAAATGCTTTTGGGGCTGGATTCGGAATTGAAAAGATTAAAGGAAGAGGGGAGCGTCAGATGCGTAATAATACGGGGGGCTGGAGATAAGGCATTTTCATCGGGATACGACATAAACGCTATCCGCGAAGACGATATGATAAGGAACCACGAAGGGAATAACCCCCTTCCGGTGGCGGTGGAATCAATCGAGAACTTCCCCTACCCGGTTATCGCCATGATAAACGGCCACGCGTTCGGCGCGGGTCTCGAGATTGCAGCGACATGCGACATCAGGATAGCAGCCGATAATTGTCTTTTGGGAATGCCTCCCGCGAAGCTCGGGGTTGTCTATTCCTATTCGGGCGTAAGGCGCTTTCTGAACCTGATAGGGCCCGGATATACCAAAGAGCTTTTTCTCACCGGAAAACCCGTATCCTCCGAGAGGGCGGCGGACATGGGACTGGTCAACTTCGTGGTACATTCGGATAAACTCGAAAAATTCACACGCGATATGGCGGAGGAAATTACCGAGAATGCCCCTCTCTCGCTAAAGGCGCTTAAAGCAATGGCGGGGGTATGGGAAAAAAGCCTCGTTGTGAGCGAGGATGACGATGAGCTTATCAAACAGCTGACGCTTGACGTACAGAACAGCGAGGATTATAAAGAGGGTCAGAGGGCTTTCGCCGAGAAGAGGAAGCCCGTTTTTAAGGGGAAATAGATAGCTAGGCAGGAAAATAAACCAATTAAACGAGCTTCAGATCTATCTTAATTCAACGGCCCGGCAATCCGCATTTAGAACCAATGAACCGGTCGAAGTTCCTGTCCGAATTCAGCTGCCGTACCCGAAATCCCTTATGAGATTTTCCCTCTCGGTCCACTTCTCGCTTACCTTGACCCATATTTCAAGAAACACCCTGGAGCCGAGTATTCTTTCAATATCGGCGCGAGCTTGAGTGCCTATCTCCTTTAACATCTCTCCCTTTTTACCGATAATAATCCCCTTGTGATTTTTTCTCTCCACGTACACGAGCGCCGAAATTCTTACGAGTTTTTTCTCCGGGACGTCTTTGAATTCCTCAATCGCTACGGCGGTCTTGTAGGGAATCTCCTCGTGAGTCAACCTGAATATTTTTTCCCTGATGAGCTCGGCAGCGAGGAATCTCTCCGGCTGGTCGGTGATCATATCCTCCGGGAAGTATTTCGGACCCTCCGGCAGATATTTCACTATCGTTTTGAGGAGGTCGTCAATCCCGTCGGCATTGACCGCGGATATAGGGATTACTTCCAGGAACTTGCCCTCAAATTTGCCGGATTCGTCAATTATCCTCAGTATCTCGCCTTTTTTCACCGTATCGATCTTGTTTATAACCAGGATGGAGGGCTTCGGCAGGCTCTCGATTATAAAGCTATCCCCCCTGCCGAAAGGCTCCTTGACCTCGACCATCGTTAAAATCACGTCCGCCTCCTGTACGGCGGACATCGCGGTATGCACCATCGCCTTACCGAGCTTGCCCCGCGCTTTGTGTATTCCGGGCGTGTCGAGAAATACAAGCTGGGCATCGGGCATATTCTTTATTCCCAAGATCCTGTTCCGTGTAGTATTCGGCTTTTCGGAGACAGCTGCGATTTTCTCACCCACCACGACGTTAATAAGCGTTGACTTGCCGACGTTCGGCCTGCCTATAACCGCTATAAAACCGGAGCGGAATTTATCTTCTTTGTTCATGTTCTCAGGTCGCAAAATTCAAAGCATTAATATAAATTCTAAATTATCACTTTCTTTTTTCCTTCAGCCGAAATAAGTCCAGTCTGTTGTAGTACTTCTCCGACACGAAATCATACCGCCCCCTTAGTCCGGATTTGAGCAGCCTCCTGTTTACAGGATGGGCATGAACAACAAACCATATGTTTCTATCCCCCAAACGATTAAAAGAGGGAAATTTGTCCTTCATCGGAATTATTTTCAAATCCTTTCTCTTCGAATAATAATAAGCGGGCTGCTTCTCATAGTGCGGATAGACCACGATCACGTCACCGTAGCCGGCGTTTGTTTCAATATCGCTCATGACTTCTCTCCACTGATGCTTATCCACCCCGGAGTAATATTTTTCGATACTCACCATCGAAAGAACCACAATGACCGCAGAGATAAAAACAATAAGCCACTTATTGTCCGTATTGCTGATTCCCTTTGAAGCCAGAAGATAAAAGGCAAGGGATGCACAAATAGTGTAGCGGAATATCAGGACCGGGGAAGAAGCGAGTGAAATTATATAGGGAACCATAACAGGTATCAATAACCACAGTAAAAGTAAATAGATGAGGTTCCCGGACGTTATTCCAAGATTATTGGGATAATCGTTTAGCGGTCGAAAAAACTCCTTCACTTTCCACGCGCGATTGATTTTTCCGAAGCCGATGACCGAAAGGAATGAAAATACGGTGAAAAGAATCAACAGATACAGGGAACCGGAGTATATAGTGAAGAATCCCAGAATCCAGCCCGGCTGAGGCTCTGGCACCCAGAATCCCTTTTGAATAGAGAAGGTAACTTTCGCCCAAAGAAGAAAACCGGGCAGGAATAATAAGCCGAGGACCGCCTGCAGTTTTACCCATCTCCATAAACTAAGCTCCCCGGCTTTCTTATTTTTCAAAAAAAGAGTGAAGCAAAAAACGTTCTGCGCAATAATAATCAGGGAACCGTAGTAATGTGTGTACATCAGGAAAACGCTTGAGACGATGTACGCAACGCTGTATACACGCCGCCTGCCGCTCGTTAGCTTCAGAAGAGAGTATAGGGAAACGAGCGAGAGGAAAACCATCAAGGTGTAACCTCTCGCCTCCTGGGAGTACTTAATATGGAACACAGAGGTAGCCAGGATTAACGCCGCAATAAGTCCTGCTTTTTTGTTGAAGAGGAGCTTGCCGACAGCATAAATGGCGAGTATGGAAACCGAACCGAGAATGGCCGAGGGCAGTCTTGAAATAAATTCGGAATCTCCGAAATAAGGAATCCAATAATGGAGAAGTAAATAGTAGAAAGGCGGGTTACTTTCGTTTACAGCAATATTCCACTTTATCTGCTCTATAATCCCGAGCTTGGAGACCATAATGGAAATTGCTTCGTCAAACCATATGCTCTCGGTGCCCAGGTCATAAATCCTCAGAGTAAGACCCGCGAGAAAAATCAGCAATAGCATGTAATTATTTTTTAACGCACACAGGACCGACTCTTTTTCCACGTAATTTTTCATGCTCATTTCAAGCTATCATTTCTATGAAACGCCTGTTAAACGTCTCCGTTTAGATTTATCATTCTATATCATATGAACTGTTCTTAACAGATAATCCCGGAATCATCTTGTCAAATCGTAAACAAAGGTTAAGATTTTTGGTCTTGCCACGGATAATGAGTTTGAAAAGGAGTATCACGGATGCTTGAGAATTTCGGAGACTGGGAAAGGACGGACTATTGCGGGAACCTCCGCATAGACGATCTTGACCGCGAGGTAGTGCTTATGGGATGGGTGCAGTCGAACCGCGACCACGGCGGGGTCATATTCGTCGATTTAAGAGACCGGGAAGGCCTCGTTCAGGTCGTTTTCAATCCTCAGACAAGCAGGGAAGTTCATGAAAAAGCGGAGATGCTGCGCGACGAATGGGTGCTCGCTGTAAAGGGTACGGTGACGAGCCGTTCTCCTGAAACAAAAAATCCGGGACTCGCGACAGGAGAGGTCGAAGTAATAGCCGGTGAGCTGAGAATCCTTAACAACTCGAAGGTGCTGCCGTTTTTGATAGAAAACGATATCAACGTCGATGAGCTCCTGAGAATGAAACACAGGTATCTCGACCTGAGGCGGCCCCTCATGAAGGAGAATATGGTAACAAGGCACAAGGTGGTCTCCGCAACGAGGAATTATCTCAATTTACAGGGTTTCATAGAGGTGGAAACACCATATCTCACACGCTCAACGCCGGAAGGGGCAAGGGATTTCCTCGTCCCGAGCAGGCTTAACCCAGGTGAATTCTACGCGCTTCCCCAGTCTCCGCAGCTCCTTAAACAGACGCTGATGGTCTCGGGCCTCGACCGTTACTATCAAATAGTCCGCTGTTTCCGAGACGAGGACCTGAGAGCCGACCGCCAGCCCGAATTCACTCAGGTCGATCTCGAGATGTCGTTTGTCAGGGAAAAGGACATAAGGGAAGTAGTCGAGGGAATCCTCACAGCCGTATTCAGGGAAACAAAGGGAGTCGACATCGAGACCCCTTTTAGAAGGATGAGCCACGAGGAAGCGATGCTCAGATACGGGACCGACAAGCCCGATACCAGATTCGGTCTTGAGCTCGAGGATATAACGGAAGTTTTCAGGGACTCGGATTTCCAGGTATTCAGCGGCGCTATAAAGAAGGGCGGGATAATTAAAGCACTCAACCTCAAGGGGAAGGCGGCCGAGCTTTCACGGAAGGAGATAGACGACCTCGGGGAGACGGCGAAATCCCTCGGCGCCAAGGGGCTTGCATGGATCAGGGTCTCCGGAAGCGAATGGCAGTCCCCGATAATTAAATTCTTCAGCGAGAAGGAGAAGGAAGAACTCGGAAAGACGCTCGGACTCGAAGACGGGGATATCGTGTTTTTCGGGGCCGACACACCTCATATCGTAAACATGGTGCTTTCCCACCTGAGACTTCACCTCGGGGAAAAACTCGGGTTGATAGATCACGGCAGATTCGATTTTCTATGGGTAGAGGACTTTCCGCTTCTCGATTACGATCACAACGAGAAGCGCTACGTGGCCATGCACCACCCCTTCACTTCTCCCAAAGAGGAGGACGCCGATCTCCTGGATACGGAGCACGGGAAGGTGAGGTCGAGGGCATACGACGTAGTATTGAACGGCGTCGAGATCGGAGGGGGGAGCATCAGAATCTACCGGAAAGACATACAGGAAAAGATCTTCCGCGCAATCGGTATCGATGCCGAAGAGGCCGGGGAGAAATTCGGGTTCCTCCTAGAAGCGCTTGAATTCGGCGCGCCCCCGCACGGAGGGATCGCGCTCGGACTCGACAGGATAGTCATGATTATTACGGGAGCGCAGTCCATTCGGGACGTAATAGCCTTCCCCAAAACACAGAAGGGAGTCTGCCCTCTTACCGAGGCCCCTTCGACCGTTGACTTAAGTCAGCTGCTCGAACTCGGTATAAAACTGGATATAAAAGATAAAGATAAGGAAAAGTGACGGCTCGATCCTAAAATACTTGCCGGGCTCTCAGCCCCGGAATATGTATCCCGGATAACTTGATCTCAATCATCCTCGGAAGCCTGCGGAATCTTGCATTTATTCATTGTCTCGTCAAGCCAGCTGTCCGCTTCTTCTTTGGTCTTGAAAGTTTCCGACCAGAGAGTGTCGTTCCTGTACGAAAAACCCCACACCCACCCCTCGGTCGGTCTGCCCAGCCTGATTACCAATACCTGTTTCAGGTTAACCCAGCATACGTCGCCTTCTTTTGATTTCATCCGGATAAACATTTGAGCCTCCTCCAGGGTTCGATATCCTAATTGTGATGCAATTCCTGAAAATTTCTATACGTAACGAAATGTAACTAAAAAATCACACCAGCGGGAATCCGCCGCAAACAACGCGCATATCCGATTAGTCTCTTATCTGATCGATGTTTCTGGGCAGCTTTTTAAAATAATCCTTGGAGACCGAGTAAATAGAGTTATCGGACGAAACCTTTATATAATAATCATCCTCGTCCTTCCTTTTTCCGAATGATATGACAGACGCCTGTCCGTCAGTGTATAAACCGATCTCGGCTGTAGGGGCGTCGAGACCGTAGGCATCGAGCCCTTCAGGATTGTCATTTTCAAAACCACCCGCCTCCAGCTCAGAATATGTAGTTATAAGATCATATATCTTTTTTTGATCCACCGCTCCCGGTTCGGGGATGTCCGCGGCTACCCACCTGTCTTTTTCTTTCCTCAGCTCAATCGAAAAATCGCCGACCTTGATTTGAGCGCGGTTTACCTTTCCGTGAGGAAGATCGACGAGTTTCTTCTCCCTGAAATCAAAAGGCTCTTTATCCAAAAACGCCCAGAGGTAATGGTCTTTGACAATCAGTATCCTGCCGTCGCCCAGGTCGTAGAGGTAAGTCCCGGTACCGACCGGGCTTCCGTTCCCTATGATGACCGGATAATCAGAATCCGGCGTTGTTACGGTAAACTCGGCTTCAGAGTTCACGAACCCGTACTCCCCCAGATCTATATTGTCGCCGGACAGGTTTTTTTCAACCTCCATACCGGTGACGTCCTCGATGAGATTCTGCACAACCCCGCTGTCGGCTTTGTATCTGCCGGAGCCGGTCGCAAGCGACCAGCCGTTTTCTTCCCTCTGAAGCAGAATTTCGGATTCGGGGTAAACGATTTGAATGGAATCAATCTCTTCGGGCTTCAACCCGGGAAAAACCTTTTCTGCTTCTATATCGGCGGGTTTTTCAGTTTCAAGAAGGAACAATGATCCGAGCAGTAGAATGAAAACGACAAACGCGATAATTGTGCCTTTAAATCTGCTTAAATAGTTGTTCAACTTTATAGGGGTCGAATCGTTATTTATTCAAGTTTTAACCCGCTTATCGATTATATCGGATTTCAAGCCTGTCACAGCCTTTTTCTCTTCCACCAAATCGCTATCCCGGATAAGAAGATAACAGCCGGTATCATTATAACCGTGAAGAAGAATATTATATTTGTCTGCTTCTTGGTTATCGTTAATTTCCCCTGCCTCAAGGTCCTGGGCCTGATAGAGATGAGATTCTCGTCCCCAGCGATCCAATTTACCGTATTGAGAAAAAGGTCTCTGTTTCCCGAAAAATCGATAAAAATATTCGATACGAAATCCACGCTTCCGAAAACGCCTATCCTCGAGTCACGCTCGCTCTCGATTACCGCGGCGACCCCGAGAGGCCCCGCCTTGTCGTCTTCTTCCTGCTGCGCAACTCCCTCGTCGAAAAGCTCGAAATCGGTCTCGGACCAGCTGTACTCGCCCGTCTCCGCAAGCACCGTAGAGCTCATACCATTCTCATTTATTACATTCACGCTGCGTGAATAGGGGAAAATCGTGGCGAACCTGAAGCCTTCGGTGATATCATGATGCGCGTATTCCGCAACAATAGGGGCTATATCGCCTCCGCCTTCGAGCTTCGAGCTAGGATCGATGATAATGTCATCGCCGATTTCAAACCCGTACCCCTTTAATACAGAAGCGATTTCAGCGCCCGACCTCGGCTCTATCATAAAAATCGCCTTCCCGCCCCGGTCAAGATAATCCTTTATCATGTTAATCTCTTTAAGCGAAAAAGACTTTTTGGGCGCGGCTACGATAAGCACGGAACTGGCTTCGGGCAGACGATCTTCCCTAAGCAGCATGAATTCCCTGACGTTATAACCCTCGTCTTCAAGCGCCGCTCTCAGTACTCCCACCCCTTCAGGCTCGATTTCGTCCTTGACGTCTCTTTCTCCGTGCCCGGAGAGGAAATAAACGGTCTTGCTGACATTCCTATTTAACTTGAAGAGAGCGTTCGTGATCTCCTCTTCCGAATTCTTGAGAATCCCGCCTGAAATGTGATCAGCCATTCTTACTTTAATAGTTTTTTTCCCGCTCACAAGCACAACCGTTCCGTATTCCTTTATGTCGTACTTTTTCGCGATACCCGGTTCTTTATCAGGGTTCACGAAACTGACTTTAATCCTGCCGGATTTTCTGGAGTATTCCTTTATGAGATCCTGAAACTGGCTCCTTTCCATCCCGACGTCCTTGAAGAACGCCAGAACCTCCACATCGTCATTGAGATTTTCGATCACACTCACGGTATTTTCAGAAGCGGTGTAGAGTTTTCCCTCCGTAAGATCGACCCTGATATCGGTCTTCAGAACAATATAGTTGAGAATGATCAGTATTCCGCAAATACTGATTACCGACACAAGCATATTCGTGCCGTAGATTAGCCTGCGCTTCTTCATCTCCACCTCTCCGATTCAAGAGATGTATAGGTTAAAAAGACGCCGAGGAATATAAGCGAGAGATAATATACGATATCGTTTAGCTTGATTATCCCCTTGCCGAAATCCTCGTAGTGATTTATTACGGAAATATAGCCGAGCAGGGAGCTTTCTGCGTCGGACAGGGCCCCGACGAGCCATAAGAGAAGTAAAACCCCGAAGCTGATTACCGCCGCTATCAATTGATTTTCAGTGAGGGAGGAGGCAAAAATTCCGACCGAAAGAAAAGAGGCGCCGAGTAAGAACAGTCCGATATAGCCTGAGATAACAGCACCGAAATCGGGGTTTCCGTGAACCATCAGCACGAAGATGTTAATCGAGGACAGGAGGAGCATTATAAGAAGCAGAATGAGCGCAGCCAGGAACTTTCCCAGAACTATGGTACGGATTGTAATCGGGGACGTAAACAGAAGCTCCGCCGTGTAGTTCTTTTTTTCATCCGCAATCAATCTCATGGTTATGAGGGGAACTATAAGGAGGAGAACGATGCTGATAGTACCGAAGTAGGGCAGAATAACCAGATTGTTCAGATTGAGCTCCCCGAGCTGCATCTGGTAGCTCGGATCCAGTTGAAACTGCAGGAAACCCTGCAGGTAGAGGAAAAAGAACCTCGCCGAAATAACCTGGAAGACCACCAGGATTATGTACGCGAGGGGCGAAGCGAAGTATGATCTCAATTCCCTTTTTAATATAGGATAAATCATCTTTATCTAATTAACCGCGGAAGAAATAACCCTGAGGAAAATCTCCTCCAGCGTGTGAGCGATCGGCCTGAGCTCAAGAAGCCCCCATTCGTTTTTAACAACGAGCCTTGAGACTTCTTCTCTAATGTCAGCCCCGTCTACGGGCTCTATTATATATTCTCCTGCTGGACCCGGCTTTATATCCGACACGTCCTTTAAAGCAATAATTTTTTCACGTACGCCGCTTGAGTCCTGCCTGACCCTGAGGAACAGCTTCTGTTTGTTACCGATATCCTCCGAGAGTTTCTGGAGGGACTCCTCTAAGACAATTTTCCCCTCGTTTATTATTATCACCTTACTGCAAATCATCGTAACCTCGGGCAGTATGTGGGTGCTCAATATAACCGTGCGTTCTCCGGAAAGACTTTTTATCAGATCCCTTATTTCTATTATCTGCTTCGGATCGAGGCCTATCGTAGGCTCGTCGAGAATGAGCACGGAGGGATTGTTAATAAGCGCCTGAGCTATCCCCACCCTCTGTCTGTAACCTTTGGACAGATGCCCTATTATCCGCTTTCTTACCTCGGTCAGACCGCACCTTTCCATCGCGTTAAAAATGTTGCTTCTTTTTTCACCCGAATCAACCTGTTTTATATCGGCTGCAAAATCCAGGTACTCAGCTACGGTCATATCATTGTATAAAGGCGGATTTTCCGGCAGATAGCCTATCATTTTCTTAGCGCGAAGGGGATCGTCCATAATGTCGATTCCCTCGACGTGAACCGTCCCTCTCGTAGGGGGCATATAGCCCGTAATCATACGCATGGTCGTCGTTTTTCCCGCCCCGTTCGGTCCCAGAAAACCCAGGACGTCACCCTTTTCAAGCTGAAAGGAGAGATTCTCCACAGCCACGAGGCTTCCGTACCGCTTAGTGAGATTATGCACATATACCATTTCGGAATACCCAATACCTTAATTAATTAAATATAATCCAAATCCTATCGTTTAACCACGATACCGGGATATCGCCGGTGCCGAGTAGATAGAATAACCGTCCGGTTATTCTAATCCAAACTATTTGCTGCATACGGGAAAAACCGCCCGCTCTTCCACGATAAACGGAAAGGTTGGTTAACATTGACTTAATCTGTTTACTATGCTAATAAACTGATATAATATTAATACTAGAACGAAAAACATAAGAGGACACTTTACATTAATATTTTTCGTGCATGTAAAATAATGCCCGCTTTGAGCAGACTTGCCGGACAGAAAAAAGAACCTGTATTTTCACCAGCAAAATTGAATTATTTGAAGGAGTTACCTTACACCTGAGCTTAATTAATCCGGGAGGAAGTGTAGATTATGAGCAACGAAGAGATCAGTAGGGACGAGCAGTTGATCCGGGCTGTTCAGCGAAAGTATCACGAGATGCTCGAGGAGGGCGTTGATCCCTATGAATGGGCTTATGCGTGGCGGTCCGAGATAAATCGCGGCGGATTTAAGGCCGTGGACTTTCTAATGCGCGAGATAGTTGATACCGGAAAGTGCGTCGGCTGTGCCGCGTGTGTCACTATATGCCCTACCGATGTCTTCGATTACAAGGACGAGCAGCCTGTAGATACGAGAAACGACGCCTGCGTGTTCTGCGAACTGTGCGCGGACGTCTGCCCCGTGCTTCGTCCTCTGGACAAAGACCTGCATACCCTTCTGGGTTTCAAAAAACCGGTCCTGGACGAGGGGTTCGGCCCATACAACTACGCAGTTCTCGCGCGCGCCAGGGACCAGGAGTTTCTCGAGAGGGGTCAGGACGGAGGGGTGACGAGCGCGCTACTCGTGCACGCTCTTAAACAGGGGTCGATCAACGGCGCTGTGCTCGGCGACGTGCTTCCGGAAAACCCCCAGGTAGGAATCCAAAAGCTCGCCACGACAGCCGAAGACATACTCGCGTGCAGCGGCTCCAGGTATACGTACTCTCCCAATACGGTGGCGCTTACGGAAGCTATGCGGAAGGACATACGCCCGATAGCCGTAGTCGGCGTGCCCTGCCAGGTAGACGGAGTGCGCCAGCAGCAGTACAGCAGCATACGCCTTGAAGTAGCCAAATGGTACCAGAAGAATATAGCTCTCGTAATAGGTCTCTTCTGCTCGGAAAGCTTTACCCATGAGCACATCTCGTATATTGCCGAAGAGTTAAACGTGGAGCCCAAGGATATTGTAAACGTGAATGTGAAGGGAAAGGTAATAATAACCCTGCGTGACGGACGCGAGATAATAATGAAATTAAAGGATTTTCACAAATTCGCCCGCCCGGCGTGTCTGTACTGTCTCGATTACGCGGCGGAGCATTCGGACATCGGAGTGGGCGGTATAGGTCTTGACGGATGGACATTTGTAGCCGTTCGCACTGAGGCCGGCCACAAATTTTTCCAGGCCGCGGTTGACGACGGCCTTTTCGAATCAAGACCCCTTGAGGATGAACCGCGGGCGAAGTCACTGCTGATAAAGCTCTCGGATATTAAGCGAAACAAGCCCCTGCCGGCTTTGATGCCCACTCTGCAGGAAAGAATTGAGATGGGAAACACCAACCCGAAAACCTTCTACAAGGATTACAACCCCGTCAACGGAGGGAAAAAAGCTAAATGAGCTCCAACAACAATCAACCCGTACTCGAAGATGTGAGCGTTATAGTAGCCGGTCAGGGCGGAGACGGCTCTCTTACCGTAATAACCATGCTTGCCGAGCTGTTTAGACACAGCGGGCTCAATGTTTACACCGAAAGGGACGTATTATCGCGGATCAGGGGGGGCCACGCCGCCGCGACTATGAGGGCTTTTACGGGGGAGAAATACTGTATAGGCAGCAATATAACCCTGCTGCTCGCACTCGACCAGGAGGCAGTTGAAAAAAACGCCTGGCAGCTGGACTCGAAAAGCATCGTCGTTTACGACGACTCGGGCGGCCCCGTTCCTCCGGATTTACTCCCGGAAGGGATTCGTTTATACGCGGCCCCGTTCAACAGAATCGCCATGCGCACCATGCGCCGTGAACTTTATAAAAACAGCATCGCTTTCGGAGTAGTAGGACGCCTACTCGGGCTGGAGGACGAGTCCATACGCGAAACGTTCACCAAACGCTTTCAGAGAATGGGACAGGTTATTCTGGAATATAACCTTGAGGCGCTCGGCCTGGGACTGCATCTCGCCGATGAGATGGGAATCCATGAGGGCGAAGGACTTTACAGAATTGAGCATGCCACGCCGGAGGAGCGTCTTTTGATTATCGGGAACGAATCGGTTGCATTCGGATTTATGGCCGCTGGGGGCAGATTTTTTACCGGATATCCCATCACTCCTTCCTCCGAAGTACTCGAAACCCTGCAGAAATGGCTCCCGCGCTGCGGCGGGGTGGCGAGGCAGACCGAAGACGAACTGGCGGCGATAAATATGGCCATCGGGGCTTCTCTCACTGGTACCAGGACGATGGTCGCTACTTCCGGGCCGGGTTTTTCCCTGATGCAGGAGGGGATCGGGCACTCAGGCTCAGCCGAAGTACCGATGGTAATTGTGGACTGCCAGCGCTCGGGACCGAGCACGGGCATGCCGACCAAGCCTGAACAAAGCGACCTGAACCTTATGGTTTTCGGAGGGCACGGAGATTTTCCGCGCATCGTCCTCACGCCGGGTCATCCGGAGGACTGCTTTTACCTTGCCGCTCAGGCCACCAACCTCGCCGACAAGTATCAATGCCCTGTTTACATAGCTATGGATCAGGCAATCTCGCAAAATATCGCGACCGTCAAGCCGTTCGACCTGGACGGTTTGGCAGTCGAGACCGGAAAGAGGCTTGAGAAAGAGGACCTGGAGAAATTAGACGCTTACAAACGCTACGAGTTGACGGAGGATAATATCTCTCCCTTTGCCGCACCCGGAACGCCGGGAGGCATGTCTCTTGTGACCGGAAACGAGCACGACGAATGGGGGCTTGTCTCGACCGACCCCGAGAACCGCATCAGGATGATGAACAAGCGCATGGATAAAATCGAGCTTGCCAGGAATGAGCTTCCGAGGGCGCGGCATTTCGGCGATCCGGACGGTGAGATAGGCTTCATCGGCACGGGCATGTTATTCGGTGTAATACTCGAGGCCATAGAAATACTGGACAATGACGGCCTTAAAGCGCAATATTTGCAGCCGAGGACAATATGGCCCGTCCTCGAAGACATTCTCGAGTTTATAGACAAGTGCAGCCGCGTCTATGTGGTCGAGCTAAACGCCCAGGCGCAGCTGGCTCATCTGCTAATACACCAGGGGGCGGACTCAGGGAAGCTGCTGAATATTCTGAGATACGACGGCATTCCTTTCAGACCGGGCGAACTGGTCAAAAGAGTGTTTGAAGAGGAGAGCCGATTCATGGATAATCAAAAGAGGGAGGCGAAAGCTCAATGACAACTCAGCCGCATACAAAGACATTCACCCCTTCAAGACCCATATGGTGCGCGGGATGCGGGGATTTCGCGGTAAAAGGGGTTCTTGAAAAATCTCTGCAAAATATGGGGGTAGCCCCTCACAATCTAATGCTTCTTGCGGGAATCGGGTGCTCGGGAACCATTCAAAACAATATTGAGTGCTACGGCTATCACGCACTTCACGGCAGGGTGCTGCCCGCCGCCATCGGGGCAAAGCTGGCCAACCCGGACCTCACCGTTGTGGCAGCCGGAGGTGACGGGGATGGCTACGCTATAGGGGCCGGACACCTGGTCCATACCTTCAAGAGCAACCCCAGTATTACATACATAGTGATGAATAACAGCAATTACGGATTAACCAAAGGGCAGGCGTCTCCGACGAGCCCGACCGGATACCGTGACAACGCCGAAGAGGGTATGGATGCAATAATGCTAGGGCTGAGCCTGCCCTCGACTACATTTCTCGCCCGGGGCTTCAGCGGCAATCCGGAGCAGCTGGAAAAACTAATGGACGCGGCGCTTGAGCATACCGGCTCCGGAAAGGGATTCGCGTTCCTTGAGGTCCTCTCGCCATGCGTGACATACTACGATACACACCGTGATTGGCGCGCCAGGGTATACAACCTCGACGAGGACGAAGGTTTCGACCCCTCCAACAGGACGCTTGCCTTCGGCAGAGTGCTGGAATTAAGAGAGGAAGGCAGAATTCCAATCGGACGAATTTATAAAGGCGAGCACGCTTCACTCGAATCTCTCATTGTGAACCGGGACGAGCTTCCTCCGGCGCAGCAAAAAATCGGTAAAAACGGCCACGGGAAGCATTACGAAAAATTCATCAAGTCATACCTCGGCTGAAATAGCGCGCTAGAATTCCTGCCCGGCGATCACGCCGGAGCGTGTCTTCCGGTACAACGGGAAAACGCCGTTATATATTTAATTGACTGGCCCGGCTCTTAACGGGGCTTTCATATATGCTTTCCCCCGCCATTTCGTACAACCCGAAAACCTAAATTTTATCCAATAATCAAGGCCTCTTTGATTGCAGCGTATATATTCTTATGCTAATATATTATGGCAAATTATGTATTAGAATTAATCCGTCCGGAAAATTAACATCTTGATTCAATAGGACATATAAGATATGGATATTACTCACATTTTTCATGGACCTAATTCAGGTTATGTGCTTGAGCTTTATGAGCGTTATCTCAAGGATCCCGATTCCGTTGACTCAACCGCAAGAAAGATTTTTGACAAAATAAGACCCGAAATAAATGAGGAAGGTCTCGAGGAAGCGGCTCCTCAGGATATAGATAAAATTGTCGGCGCTGCCAATCTCGCCCAGGCCATACGCGCATTCGGCCACCTGAACGCCAGGCTGGACCCTCTGGGAAGCGAGCCGCCCGGCGACCCTTCGCTCGAACTGGAAACTCACGGCCTTACAGAAGACGACTTGCTCAGGCTGCCGTCATGCCTCATCGGTAGAGAGTATGGCGAAAAGGCTTCAAACGCATACGAAGCCATCGAAATTCTCCGCTCCGTCTATTCATCCAAGGTCGGATACGATTACTACCATATAAACTCGCTCGAGGAGAGAAAGTGGCTGAGGGATGCGGCCGAATCGGGTCAATTCCGGCCTCCGAACGATCCGATAAACGAAAAGCTTCTTCTTGAAAGTCTTACTCAGGTAGAGGTATTAGAGCGTTTCCTGCACAGAATATTCCCCGGCAAGTTTCGTTTTTCGATCGAGGGCGTCGACATGCTCACGCCCATGCTGAATGAAATAGTAGGCCTCTCGGCAGAGTCGGGCATTCATCATATACTAATCGGAATGGCGCATAGAGGGCGCCTAAACGTAATGCACCATGTGATGAGCAAGAGCTACAGAGGAACTTTGATCAAATTCAAGGATCCGAGGGTCGAAAGAGACTTCAGGGACTACATGGGGTGGACGGGCGACGTGAAATATCACGAAGGCGCGCGGCACGCCGTTAAAAACGGAAGAGCCATAGATATGCTTATCACACTTGCGCCAAACCCCAGTCATCTGGAATCCGTAAACCCGGTAGTAGAAGGTATGACGAGGGCGGCCGGAACATCGGTCGATAAAAGCGGAAAGCCGGAATTCGATCCGTCCAGGTCGCTGCCTATTCTGGTTCACGGAGACGCAGCGTTCCCGGGACAGGGCATAGTGGCGGAGACACTCAACCTCTGCGGACTCCCCGGCTACCGTACCGGAGGCACAATTCACATTATTACCAACAATCAGCTGGGATATACGGCGCTGCCAGAGGACAGCAGGAGCACACTTTACGCGAGCGATCTGGCGAAGGGATTTGAGATACCTATTATTCACGTCAACGCGGACGATCCGGAAGCGTGCGTAGAGGCCGCCCGTTTCGCCTTCGCGTATCTAAGACATTTTCATAAAGATTTTCTAATTGATCTTGTGGGCTATAGACGGCACGGTCACAATGAAGCCGACGAGCCCGCGTTCACACAGCCCGGAATGTACGAGATAATAGACAGCCATCCCACCGTGAGGGAGCTGTGGGCCGATACCCTGACAGAACGCGGCATAATAGACAGGGACCAGGCCGAAAAACTGGTCGATAAGTACAACGAGGAGCTGCACGGTGAATTCGAATCGCTCAGTCCCGAAGACATACCAGAGGAAGCCCAGGTAGTCCCGCCTCCCGCGGGCGCGGCGCAGAAAGCCGTAACCTCCGTACCTGCTGAAACCCTTAGAGAGTTGAACGAAGCGCTTATAACACTTCCCGAGGATTTTACGATTAATTCAAAATTGAAACGAGGAAGGGAGCGCCGGAAAGAGATGTTAGACAATCCGGACGACAAGACAATAGACTGGGCTACGGCGGAGGATCTCGCATTCGCCTCCATACTGGCGGACGGAATAGCCATACGACTTACCGGGCAGGACACGGAGCGCGGAACATTCAGCCACAGACACGCTGTCCTGCACGACGCGGAGAACGGGAAAGTCTATACTCCGCTTCAGAGCATACCCCAGGCAAAAGCCGCATTCGAAATATACAACAGCCCGCTGACCGAGAACGCGTGCATCGGTTTTGAATACGGCTACAACATTCAGGAGCCCAACCGGCTTGTAATTTGGGAAGCGCAGTACGGAGACTTCATAAACGGAGCGCAGACCATAATTGACGAATATATGGTTTCCGCAAGGGCCAAGTGGGGACAGACCCCCTCGCTTGTTCTGCTTCTGCCCCACGCGTATGAAGGACAGGGACCCGATCACTCATCGGCCCGCCTGGGAAGATTCCTGGACTCGGCCGCGGAAATCAATATGCGTATAGCAAACTGCACGACTTCGGCGCAATACTTCCATTTGCTCAGAAGACAGGCAGCCCTGCTCGAGGTTGACCCTCTGCCCCTGGTCGTGCTCACCCCGAAGAGCCTTTTACGAAACCCCCTGGTATTCTCCTCATTAAGGAATTTATCCGAGGAAACCTGGCAGCCGGTTATAGACGACGACAGGGATGGAAAGGACACTAAAAACGTCAAACGGCTCATACTCTGCAGCGGTAAAGTTTATATTGACCTCATTTCGAGCGAGCATATAAAACAGCACGAAAAAGATATCGCAATAGTAAGGCTCGAGCAGATCTATCCGTTTCCTTTCAAGATGCTCGATAATATTCTCAAGAGATACACCAAGCTCAAGGAATTCGTATGGCTTCAGGAAGAACCGGAAAACATGGGCGCGTGGATGTTCGTGTATCCGTTTTTAAGGAAACTGATCAAGGGAAGGGTTTCGCTGCACTATATGGGCAGGCGCAGGAATTCAAGTCCCGCGGAGGGGACCGCTTCCATGCACAAAATAAACCAGGAAGCGCTTGTACAGCAGGTATTTATGGTAGGGAAAACACTGCCCAACATTGACGAGCTGGGCATCACATGGGTAAAAAACGTTTAATATAGCGGAGAGACAATATGTCTACGAAAATAACAGTACCCGAATTGGGTGAATCAGTTGTCGAAGCAACCGTCGTGAAATGGTTCAAGTCGGAGGGCGATCCGGTCAAAATCGGAGAGGCCCTGGTCGAGCTTGAGACGGAAAAGGCGAATTTTGAAGTAGCCGCCGAGAAACAGGGGACTCTTTCAAGCATAACAAAGGGCGACGGTGAGGATGTAGAAGTCGGCGATGTGCTTGGCGAGATCGAAGAAGGCGAAGCGGGGGAGAAAGCCGCGCCCGGGAAAAGCCCCGAAGAAGCGGAGAAACCGGAGAAAACCGAGGAAGCTAAACAAGCAAAAGAGACTGAAGAAGTGAAAGAAAAACCCGAGGCGGAGCCGGAGCCGCCGGAGGAAAAAGTAACGCCTGTCGCAAGGCGTATCGCCGAAGAACACAAGATTGATCTGAGCAAGGTAGAAGGCACGGGCCCAAGCGACCGAATCACCAAAGAGGACGTTCAGCTGTATATGGAAAAACAGTCCCGGGACACCGCCGAGCCCAAAGCCCCTGAAGCCGAGCCCGCCCGGAGTAAATCGCCCGCTGTCGTGAAGACCGAGGAAGCTCCGACCATTCACATATCCAGGGATTCGAGGGAAGAGCGGACCAAGATGTCGAGGCGCCGCAGAACCATTGCACGGAGGATGCTGGAAGCCACTCAGTCGACCGCCATGCTGACCACCTTCAACGAAATTGACATGAGCGCTGTCATGGAGCTCAGGAAGCGCAGGAAGGAAGGCTTCAAGGAAAAATACGGCGTAGGACTCGGGCTTAACTCATTCTTCGTCAAAGCCTCGATCGGAGCCCTGAAGCAGTTCCCGCGGATAAACGCCGAGCTTGACGGCGACGATATGATTGTTAAATACTACTACGACATAGGGGTAGCGATCGGAGCCACCGAAGGGCTTGTCGTCCCCGTTTTGAGAAACGCGGACAGTATGTCGTTCGCTGAGATAGAGAAAACGATCAAGGACTACGCCCAGAGAGCGGAAGACAACGCTCTCACGCTTGAGGAGATTATGGGCGGGACCTTTACGATTACGAACGGGGGGGTTTTCGGCTCGTTAATGAGCACGCCTATCCTGAACCCGCCGCAGGTGGGTATTCTCGGTCTTCACAAGATCGAAGAACGTCCCGTCGTAATGAACGGCGATCTGGAAATACGCCCCATGATGTACGTTGCGCTCAGCTATGACCACAGGATTGTGGACGGACGCGAAGCCGTGCAGTTCCTTGTGAAGCTAAAAGAGCTGATAGAGGACCCGGAATCATTACTGCTTGAGGGATAGGCGCATCAGGACGCTACTTCTTTGCCCTGACCCGGTTTTCTTTCCAGTAGTCGTCGGCGAAATTGTCCACGGAAAATCCGATTAAGTCCAGGAACCATATTTTTATATCTTTTGCCAGTACCCGGTAAATTCCCCCTTCGATGAAGCGGCGGGGGGAGGTATTCATCCCGAGTCCGACAAGTTTGAGTTTCCCTTCCTTCCGGAGCGCCTTGCATAAATACGCCGCTTCAAGGATGGGCCTTTCGGGACAGCCTCCGACCCTTCTGAATACATCGGCGCGGACAAAAATCCCCTGATCACCGTAATACCGCTGTCTTAATCTGTATCTGATCCGGTTGAGAAACTCTACGACGCGAAGTCCGAATTCCGCGCCGTCTAGCGAGAACTCGAATGCCCCTCCGACCGTTTCAGGATCGCTTAAAACCCTCTCTATACAAGCATCATAGCCGTAAGGAGGCGTTGTATCGGCGTCAAGGAACAGAAAAACATCTCCGGTGGCGGCGCCCGCCCCCCTGTTCAGCGCCACAGCCCTACCCCGAGCCCGGTCCTTAGATTCGACAAGCCTCGCGCCCAGCCGAAGGGCCAATTCGGGAGTGCCGTCATCCGAGCCCGAGTCGGAAACGATTATCTCTTTACCGATTTGGCTTACAGAATTTTCTCTCAGCATACGGATAGTGTCAGGGAGGAAATCCTCTTCATTCAACGCTGGAATTATCACACTGAGTTTCATATCGCACTGTCCGGCAGAGATTATTTCACATGAAGCGACAATATAAATATTAGATTGACTCGTGCCGAATTAGTTGCAGGCCCGTTACGGATTTAGCTGGAATCGAAGTGTTTTGAGCGGGGACCGCAATCGGGCGGTTCTAAGAAATGCCCGCAATATCGAATACGCTTCCGAACCTCTTCCTGACCTCGTCCAGAAGGTCGGGATATCTTTTCAGCTCCGGGTCTTCTTTCACAATTTCAAACGCGTCCTCCCTTGCCTCTCTCAATATCTTTCCGTCGCGTATCAGGTCGGCGAATCTGAATTCCGGAAGTCCCGATTGTTTGGTCCCGAGAAAATCCCCCGGCCCCCTGATCGCGAGATCGGCCTCGGCAATCTCAAAACCGTCCGTGGTATTCTCCATAATTGAGAGCCTCTTCTCCGCTTCATCAGACCTCCTGAAACTCGAAATAAGGATACAGGAAGAATCGTGCCCTCCCCTCCCTATACGCCCCCTCAACTGATGAAGCTGAGTAAGCCCGAACCTCTCCGCGTTCTCGATTACCATGACGGTCGCGTTCGGAACATCGACGCCGACCTCTATCACGGTTGTAGAAACGAGTATGTCGATATGGCGGGACACGAATCTCTTCATAACCGCATCTTTTTCCTCAGCCTTCATTTTTCCGTGCAGAAGCCCGACCCTGCGTTCCGGGAATACATCGTTCTGAAGCTCTTCAGCCATTTGAGTCGCGTACTTGAGATCCTTAAAGTCAGGACTTTCGGATTCTTCGATCATCGGGTAGACAACGTATGCCTGCCTGCCCTTTTCAATCTCCTTCCTTACGATTTCATAGGCCCGTTCGCGGGAACCTTTCCGGTCAAAGAACACCTTTGTACTTATCTTCTTTCTGCCGGGAGGAAGCTCGTCGAGCACTGAAACGTCAAGGTCTCCGTACACGGTAAGGGCGAGCGTGCGGGGGATAGGCGTAGCGGTCATTACGAGGACATCCGGGTTAGTTCCCTTGCTCATGAGCTCCGCCCTCTGCATAACCCCGAACCTGTGCTGCTCGTCTATTACGACGAGCCCCAGATTGCTGAAGTCAACCTTTTCCTGAAGAAGGGCGTGAGTTCCTATGGCGATCCGGGCTTCGCCTGAAGCGATAGCTTTATAGTAGGCGTTTTTCTCCCTCCTCGCCAGACCGCTCTTCAGGAATACCATCCCGAGACCCATGCCCTTTACATACTCAAGCACCGAATTCAGGTGCTGCTCCGCGAGAATCTCAGTCGGTGCCATGAGGACCGCCTGGTATCCGCTCTCCACGGCCTTGAGTATCGAGAGGAGCGCGACAATGGTTTTTCCGCTCCCCACATCCCCCTGAAGGAGCCTGTTCATAGGTCTCCCCGACCTCATATCGGACTCAATCTCGGACAGCACCCGTCTCTGCGCGCGGGTCAGATCGAATGAGAGCTTCGATAGGAGCTTCCCGCTCAACTCGCCGGTAGGGGTAAATGAAATTCCGGGCGATTGAGAAACGTCCCGCTTCTTAAGCGCAAGACCGAGCTCCATCAACAGGAATTCATAGTAAGAGACCGTCTTGTGGGGGGAAGATTCGTAAACGGAGGGTGTGTCCGCAAGGTCTATTACTTTATCCTCATTCCATGGGAAATGAACCCTCGACACCGCCTCATTTAAATCGATAACGCTCCTTTTTCTTTTTAATTTTTCCGGGACCACCGAAGGGATCGATAAGCTGTAGCCGTCGACAACCGATTTCATTATCCTCCTCATGCGCCTCTGCTTTATCCCCTCGGTCAGGGGATAAACGGGAACGATGCGGTTGAAATGCACGTTGTCTTCGTCTATTTCTTCCCCCTCCTCGATTACCTCTATATCCTCGGGCCTAGGGTGAACTATCTGCAGCACATCACGGTACCCTACGCTTACCTCACCGGTCAATATCACGGACGACCCTTTCCTATAAGCCGTTCTGAGATATTTTTCATTAAACTGGAACCATACTAGAGTTATCGTCCCCGTGCCGTCGGAGATTACCACCTGATACAGTTTGCTCCTCTTGGTTCTTATCTTCCCCGCAAGCATAATTTTGCCCATCACGGTCTCACGTCCGCCCGGCGCGAGCCCGGATATACTTTTTATCGTCCTTCTGTCCTCGTATCTGCGCGGAAAGTAAAACAGCGCGTCCTCGATGCCGTTGACTCCTTTCCTCTCCAGCAACGAGGCTATTCTGGGACCCACTCCCCTGACGTACTGAATGGGTGTATTTGCCAGGTCCCCGCTCTTTGAGGTCGGGACCTGTCCGGTAATCGGCGGAGATGCTGCGGCACTCTTCCCGGGCGGCTCATATCGAGCTGAATCCCCGCTCTTGCCCGAATTCCCGGTTTCAATTCCACTATCCCTTTTCAGCTCCTCCACTATATCCAGCGCCTTCTCAATCAGCTTTTTTTTATCATCCACTGCGAGGCTGTTATAGTCGGAGAAATATCCCATCAAAGATTTGACGACGCTCAACTGGTGTTTGGAGAGAGGGAGCGATAGAGCCTTCAATGCCAGATCGTTTACGAGCTCGTCTAAAGATTTCACCTTATCGATGTTCGAGAAGTCTTTCTTTGACGCGAATCTGAGCGGCTTTTCGAGCGCATCCAGTATTTGAATCAGCCCTTTTGACATTAACAAGATTTTACAGGGACTTAGGTATGAAATTCAAGTTAAAGGTTGAGGATTTAACCGGCGGCAAGAATTTCATTCAGTCAACGCGGATTAGCACACGTTTGAAACTCCAATCCACCCGTGACTAGAATGAAATGCAATTCTTCCCCGGCTCAGGGATATTTTGGCGTATTTAGTACAGTCAGGCGGCCCCACTGAAAGCGCACACCGAGAGAAGCACTCGGCGACTCATTTGATTCCGTCACGCTTCTCCGAGAGAACGGACATATTAATGAATATCGTCGAAAAGCCCTCCCACCTGGGTGAAATGTATACACTACCAACAGTGTATTTTTACACACCTGCGGCCGTATTTAATATATATCGAAGAGTTAAATTAATATAAGAGGCGGTTATCACATACAAAAAGGAATTGCAAACCAAATGGCACACATATTGCACATTCAGAATCCTATAGAAAAGCGGGAGCAAGAATCCATGAGCTGAAATCACCATGTCGCCGGTAATCTCTTATTTAAAAGCTTACTTGCCGGTATACAAAATTAGCGAGGAGCGGGAAAATGAAATATAGCGAACTGGATACGATGGAGATTGGGGCTAAAAATTTTTCAGAAAAATTCGATGAGAACGCCGATCCGCAGGAGTCAGGAAACGATACGGACTTCGATTTTGAAGAAAATATATCCGACTTAACGAATGAGGGACCGGAGATTTCGCGTAAACCGAGACATGATAAAATACCGGATGAACAGTTCCGGATACTCAACGATTACTTCAGAGATATTTCTAAAGAGCAGTTACTGACCCGGAGGGAAGAGGTTGAGATCCCGGCGAAAATCAAGAAATGCGAGTACAAAATGGAGCAAATCAGGGACTTGCTTGATTCTTTCCACGCAAATTCAAAAAACGGAAATAGCCGGAAGAATGGGAACCCGTATCAAAAGAAAAATGAAGACAGGCTAAACGCTTCACTCAGAGCTTATTCGATAAGAGCAAAGAAGTTAAAACAGAGATTTGCAAGCGCCAACCTCCGTCTGGTAATAAGCATTGCCAAACGATATGTTAATCATGGCCTCCCGTTTCTGGATCTCATCCAGGAGGGCAACATCGGACTGATGAGGGCGATTGAAAGATACGATCACACAAAGGGCTACAGATTTTCGACCTATGCGTCGTGGTGGATATATCAATCAATAACCAGGGCGATTCTGGTCCACAGAGGGGCCGTCAGAGTGCCTGTATATTTGCTCGAAGTGACAAACAGGGTTTACAGAAGCAGGTCCGTCATATTAAAGGAGTCGGGCAAAAACCCCACCCCGGAACAGATTTCCGAGCACTCGGGTGTTTCAATTAAATATGTTAAACGAATATTAAAAATCACCGGCGACTCCGTAAGCCTGGATTCACCGGTAGACGGTGAAAAAAGGACGCTCTATGATTTCATCGAGAACGAGGACTCCATTTCACCGGATTACATAGTCGTAGATCATGAATTAAAGCAAAGCGTTCGAAATTCCCTGTCCCTGCTATCCGCAAAGGAAGAAGAAGTCCTGAGAATGAGATTCGGCATAGACAGAAGCGATACCGTAACACTCGACGATATAGGGAAGAAATTCAAGCTTACGAGAGAAAGAATAAGGCAGATTGAGAAAAAGGCCTTGAGGAAGCTTTCCGTCTCTAAGATGAAAGAGTCCCTGAGAAATTTCCGCAGATAGAAATTTTATTACTTTAACCCTGCAATTGTGTGATAATACACAACCGTCAATGTGTGTTATTACGCAATTTTAACAAATTTTTACCTACTGCCGGCACATACTTATCGTATCCTATTGATATGATTGAATTATTTCCGAACACGCTTAATGGTACAATAATTGCACTATAAATACATGCCGACCGGGTAAACCGGACGGTAAATAATATTCAGGAGGGTTTGAAGACATGAGAGTATTTTCTATTTTGTTTGCGCTTATGTTGGTAATGGGGCTTTCATTCGGTGGAAGCACTTTTATCGGCAGCCAGTCCGCAATCGCGGAGACTCATGAGGAAGGAGATGCAGGAGAGATGCCGGGCGGAGATATGGACGATGAAGCCGCCGGAGACGAAGATGCAGCGGATGCTGACACGGGCGAAGCTGAGGATTCAGCTGTAATGCCGGGCGGCGAAGGTGTAGATGAAGACGAAGAAGCACCTACTCCGTAAGAAATCACTATAGTTTTAAAACTATAGAGGGGAGCAGCCGCTCCCCTTTTTTTATCCAAGAGTTTCATTCCAAACTCTATATAACTGAAAAGGAATTCCGAAAGCTAACACCAAGAGTTTTATGAAATTTATAACAATCACGGGGAAGTTAGATAGATTAATTAAATGTTAGCTTTATGTCAGGCGGCAATTACTTATTTACCAGTATGGTAACCGATCCGGGTTTTTTCAAAATATTTATTCCCACGTCAGTAGAGTATTTTCTGATTTCCAAATCAACAAAACCGTCACCAACCGACAAATTTTGAATCTTAAGCCGATCCAGAAACGACGGTAAAACAGGCTTGGAGAACTTAAGCTCTTTTCTCACCCCGTCAATCGATATACCCAAGCAGGCCTGCAATAACAAAAATATCGAGCCAATCGCCCAGGCCTGAGGTGAGCACGCGACAGGGTACAAAGTCGGACCTTCTTCTATTTTCTTGTTAAATCCACAGTAAAGCTCAGGCAGCCTATGGAGCTCCATGAAGGCAGAGGCTCTAAAGAACGCAGTCAATATATCTATAACGTAATCCTTATATCCATATTTTGCGAATCCGCCAGCAATAATGGAGTTGTCGTGCGGCCATATAGACCCATTATGATACGACATCGGGTTATAGCGTACTTCATTGGACGATAGAGTTCTTATGCCCCATTTTGTAAACATATCTTCTTTCATTAACGCTTCAACCAGCCGCGAAGCCTTATTATTATCGGCGATTTCAGTGAACAGACAGTGACCCGGATTTGAAGAGACGACCCGGCATGGTGATTTATTCCCATCCAACGCCAATGCATAGGTTGCGGACTCATCCTGCCAAAAAACATTATTGAATTTAATTTTAAGTTGTTCAGCTTCATGCATTAAAGATTTCGATAAAGTTGAATGACCCAGCGCTTCTGCAATTTTACCGGCTTTAATCCTGGCATCGTAGACATATCCCTGTACTTCACTAAGCGCGATCGGACCTTCCGCCAACTTGCCGTGTTCATTAAAAATCGAATCATGGGAGTCTTTCCAACCCTGATTTCTGAGACCGTTCTCCGAGCTTGACATATATTCCACAAAACCGTCTCGATCTATATCGCCATATTCATTTATCCAGTCAAGCGCGTTCTGAATATTCGGCCATATTGTTCTGATAAAATCTATATCACCCGTCTGCTCGAAATAAGAACCCGCCAATATTATAAAGAGAGGGGTTGAATCTATGGAACCGTAATATTCCTTGAAAGGGATTTCACCCAGCTGCGCCATCTCACCGTCTCTCATTTCATGTAATATCTTTCCCGGCTGTGAATCCTTCTTGCTATCAATCTCGGTAGCCTGGGTATCAGCTAATTTGGATAGTACGCCCTTTGCTATATCAGGCTTGATCCACAAAGTCTGCAGAGCTGTGATAATACCGTCTCTGCCAAAAACTGTCGCATACCACGGGACACCGGCGTATGGGTATATACCGGACTCTGTTGGGGTCAACATAATGTGGAGATCCGCAAAAGATCGGTTAAGCAGGTTGTTAAATTGCTCATTGGAAGTTGTTAAATGACACCTCGACTGTTCATACAACTCTAGGTCTTTAGTAGTTTCCGTCCAGGCATTACTATGGGCGGACATCAAATCATCGATTTTATTATTAGATAATCCGTTACAGGAAATAGCTATATATAAATTTTCGGAATGGCCCGGCTCCAGCTTCCAGTTGTAAAATGCAATTGAGTCATGAATGTGATTAGGCTCGGGAGATAATTTTATGTTGGTTGCACGGGTTTTATTGTCAAGCCCTTCATAAACGAACGAAATAGAATCCGAATTTTTAATTACCGGGCGCTGCCTGCCTCTGGAGTCCCTTCTCGCACCCCGGACTTCAAAAATGTCGGAGAAGTCCGCCTCAAATCTGATCGACATATTGAATTCAACGGCATGTAATCCGAAATTTGTAATGCGTATGAGCTCACGACACACCCCTTTCCAGATGAATTTTGACCGTGAGATATATAAACTGTTGGATTCAATAACTGTTTGATTTTTTTTATATTTCTGGTTGGTAATATCAACCAATAACTTTTCGTTGTTATAGGTTATAGTGGAATTTAATAATTGAGGAATTTTGTCCTCGACCTGGAGTTCGAGATGCGATAAATATCTTGTCCCCTGATGGTAGATACCTTGATAACTCCGATCGTAATTGGATACGTCGCCCCATAAGTTAAAAACGGCAAAAGTGTCTCCATGTTTCAGGGTACGCGTTTGATTATGCAAGGGAGAGGCATTAGCAGCATATATTTCCTGATTAATTGGTTCTGACCCCCAATCAACATTATATTTTGAGTAGAGAAGAAAAAATAAGGTTCTGTCTTAAATTTAAGACTTTAAGATTTTAAAGTCAACATATTATGAATATGGATACGGTGATGGATTAATCTCGACGGAATTTAGTTTTTACGCTACTTCCTGAATCATGGAGTTCTTCAATATTTTTTTATACAAGAGTGAATAGTCTCCGGCCATTTTAGCGGCTGAAAAGCGGGATTCAAAAGTTTCTCTGATTTTACTCCTTGAGAGCGATTGTATTTTATACACAGCTTCCACCGCTTCTCGCATATTATTCACAATAAACCCGGTTTTACCGTCATCTACTACCTCGGGAACTGACCCGCAATTAAAGGCAATAACCGGTGTCCCGCAGGCCATTGATTCAATCATTGCGAGGCCGAATGGCTCGGGCCAGTCAATAGGAAACAGCAGCGCCAGCGCATTCCCTAAAAAATCATTCTTCTCGTCCTCGCCGATCTCCCCGATAAATTCCACGAGGGGGTTGTCCAGCATGGGCTCAATTACACTTTCATAGTAATCTGTATCCACACTATCCACTTTGGCCGCTATTTTTAGCGGGATGCCGGTTAATCGGGCAATTCTGATTGCCCTGTCCGGTCTTTTCTCAGGTGAAATTCTTCCCAGAAATGCCAGATATTTACCTTCATCTCCGTTGAGATTGTATAGTTTGGTCGGTAGACCATGATACGCATTACCTATCCAATTAGCTTGAGGCAAATAGCTTCGTTGATCATAAGATATGGAAACTACGGGAATCTCATTAAATTCGCTATATATATTTTTTAGCTCGGGAAGGTCCAGCCTGCCGTGAAGGGTCGTAAGATGAGCATATTTTTCACGCCTCGACACCGGAAAATGAATATAATCGGTATGAAAGTGAATGATATCGAAATTACCCGACTCTCTCGATATCATCTCGTTCATTATATATTCATGCGGAATAGAGTTAAGGTAGGTTTTACTTAGTCTGATACACTCATCTACGGGACTCACCAGCCTTGCGCTGGTTACGGAGTCGCCGCTGGCGAATAAAGTAACCTCATGGCCCTGTTTGATAAGTTCTTCTGTCAAATATGAAACGACTCTCTCCGTGCCGCCGTAAAGTCTAGGCGGCACGCTTTCAGCCAAAGGCGCAACCTGAGCTATTTTCATTTCTTATTCCGCTGCCTCTTTATTAACCGTGTCTTCGGCAATTCTGGTTAACTTCTGATCCGCGTCGTATTCCTGATCCAGATTCTGAGTGAGCAGATCCGCGGCTTCTTCTTCACCGATTCTCTTGGCGAACCTTCTTATCGTCCCGTATACCGCAATCTCATAATGCTCAACTCTCTGGGCGGACGCGATGAGGCCGGCATCCAATACATCGGGATCTATTTCATCCTTCATCTCTATCAATTCCTCTCCTTCATCGATTATTCCCTCTATGGCTTCACACTTTTTCTTCTCAGGCTCCAAATCGAGAATGTCGAATACCTTTTCTAAACGCTCAATTTGCCCTTTGGTCTCATCCAGGTGTTTCTCAAAGGCCTCTTTGAGCTCCGATGATGAAGCCGCTTCTATCATTTTGGGCAGCGCATCGACAATCTGATTTTCCGCGTAATATATATCCTCTAACTGATCTATAAATAAATCTTTTAATGTTTCCATTTCCATGGTCGTACTCTCCTTTTGAGTTATAGTTACTTGTTACTTTAGCAATATTAGTGCCAGAAGTTTAAAGTGAACGGGGTTTCATAATTTATTCAAATCACACGATCTTTTAAACAATATATTTGCCGATAAAAATACATGTTGATATACATGCAGTTGAAATGTTAATTGGTGAACACAAATAACTTACTTCTAATCGCTGCTGTCATCCGCATCAGGCGGAGGCGGGCATTCAAGCTTTATAAACAGATTTCTTAAGACTTGCTCGGCAGATTCTTTCCGGCTCCCGGAATTTTTGGGACAACTGAATAAGGAGTGTTCATCGACTCCTTCCACGCCCCCTGCAAAACAATTACAGAAGCCAGATTCCGCACACTCCTTACAGCAGTAAGTCTTTTGCTCCCGATAGTAATGCTCGCTCCACATAGCTTAATGCTCGCTCCACATAGCTTCCGGCATTTCGCAATTCGGACACACGCGTAATTTATCGATCATTACTCGATCCTTATTTTCTCTTGCTTATTCCCGCAACTTTTTATAATTGCGGCAGACTCCCACACTTTTTATGATTTCCAGTCCTACCTGCCGAACGTTACCTCACTCGTTTCAATTTTTTCCTTATCTATATTGAACTCGTTATCCGTAAAAGCATCAGCCATCATAACTAAACGGATCATCTTCGTATATATATTTTGTTTGAACCGTCCCATCAGTGTTATGCACTATGACCAGGCTCGGCATGTTAGTTTCCGCCAGCTCTCGCGCTTTCTGAATAGCCTCTTCTTTGACAACCAAAGCTGCAGGTGCATTTCGGGACTTTGCCAGAACGATCCTCCATTTGCCTGATGAGTGATCGAGCAGCACGTGATAAGTGTTCCGTGTGGACATAAAAACCCCCTACTACCATTTCTTGAATCTTATCTCCTTAATTCGGTTAGCTTATTACTTGCTATCTGCGCTTCCGAGGACTTCGGGAATTTGACGACTATCGTTTCAAGAAAATATTGCGCCTCTTTCCTCCTGCCGATCTTAATCAGGGCATAACCCTGTTTTAAATTGGCTCTCGGAACCCGGGAGTCGCCCGGGTGCTTATTTATGAATTCCTGATACGTCAGGATCGCGTACTTATAATTACCTCTGTCGAAGAAACTTTCCGCAGCGGAGTACAATTCGTCAGGAGAGTGAATCGAATCTATTTTAGCAAACTGCTGTTTTGCGCTTTGTTTTTTTTCCTGCGCTTTCAGATGATCACTATTCTTGAGCGACCCCCAAAGCGCTCCGTTCTCGCGACTTACGATTTTAGGGCCGCCATGTACGGAAAGCAGCTCCTCATGTTGTTCAAGCAACTCCTCGATACCGGCTATCCGCTCTTGTACCCGGTCATCACGAGCTTCGGACGCCTCAATCTCCTCCGCTAATTTATCAACCTTCGCCTCTATTCGGAACTGATTCTTATGTAACTCTTCCATGCTGTAGGTGCCGGTCATACAGCCCGCAAGGCCTAGAGACAGAATTATGAAAAAAGTCTTAAATAAAATTCTCATTTCAGTTAATACCCCCTTAATCTCTCTCAAAACAATTACTCACTGTAATAACTACACGTAATGGCATTGCGCAATATTTGTACCAATTGGTTGTGAAATATAGATTTGCAATAATTTCAGACAGGTACGAAGATATGATTGGTTGAAGCAAGAGAGCAGATGCATACTTTGAACAGTTAAGGCTGTACAAATTTATACAAAATATATTGGAGGTTAATGAGGGGAGCAGTAGACTTAGTACGGCTAAAGACTATAGTGAAGACAACAAGCGCTACCTAGGCCTGTTGATTGACTTGCCGGATCCGGTGTTAAGTTAGTATCATTTCATACTCCGGGGGCGTAGCAAGACCGAGTTAGGCGATTCAATCTTCGACGTATGTTTCTATTCTATTTCGTATTTCTTGGGTCGTCCGCGGGATTAATGTAATTTATATCAAATGGACCATCCCCGTTAATCTGAATGATTGTTTCCTCATCAGCCCAGGCAAAATGGTTCATTTTTGCGGGTATGAAAACGAAACTTCCGGCAGGAAACGCCTTTCCTTGCGCAATATCAAGCTTGTCTCCCATTCCCGCATTCATAGTGCCTGAGATAACGGATACACGCTCAACCATTGTGTGCCAATGCGCTGGAATCTTATAATTTGCAGGCATTTTGAGGCGAAGTGTGTATGGTCCAGGATTGTGTGGGTCTCCTTCTAACACAGCGATCTTTGCGCCCGGCGGTAATGCTGGTGGAACATCGGTCCAAGTGATGTCTGATGGTAAAGTCATGATCATCGCTGGCTGACTAGAGTCAGGTTTCATTTCCTTCTCCTGCTCCGCTTGTACAGCAGACCAGCTAATTAGGCTTACGCAAAGTATAAGTAGTAACGCTACTCTACTGGATAAGAATTTCATACGACTCCCTCCTTTGATCTCCCGGCTACTCCTTAAACCACTTTATGCACTAACGCAATATTATCGCAAATAACATCCTACTGTCAACAAGATACTTAATCCCAAATTTCTGCCTTTAATTAGAAAGCCTTTATACTTCAAAACGCATGATTAAGTTTCTCAAAGCCTCATAGTGTGTGTTACTGTATTTCCAGATTTTCAACTTAAACAGAGCTTGACACAAGGGGAGCAGCACACTGAGGGTGAGTTTTGATAAGGATCAGGATCAGGACTAAGTGTTTATGTGGTATTTGCAATGATTAACAGAACATGAACTGATCATTCTTTATAGGCTTCGTACTTGCTTCGTCTTGACAAATATCGATTTATTATTATCGTAACATCAAACATTAATTCTATATATCGTCTGCATAATAGTAATTATCTTCTAAAGGGGAGGGGATAGTTATGAACAGCAATGATACCAGCAACGCAGCCTTACTTAAGTTCCCGAAAAAGGACGAAAAAATAACCGCCGGTATAACAAATCCCAGTTATACACCTGAATTAAACCATAGCATTTATTTCGATATTCTCGATTCTGTTCAGGTCAATATAGCGGTATTAGACAATAAGGGAAATATTATATTCGTCAATAAGGCGTGGGAAAATTTCTCATTACTGAACGGCCAGCCCGCAAGCTATAACTATTTGAATAAAAATTATCTGGAAATATGCAAAAAAGTTATAGGCGATGAAAAAGATTACGCATTGACAGCTCATAGGGGAATTAAATCGATTATAGAAGGCAATAAAGACAAATTTGAACTGGAGTATGCCTGTCATAGTCCCAGACATGAACGCTGGTTTATTATGAAGGCTAATGCCATAAAATCAGGCAAAGGCAGCGTCGCTATCTCACACATTGATATAACAGCACAAAAGAGAAAAGAAACAGTCTCTTCTTCCGAAGAAATACCCATACCAATTAATAGTTTAGACAAAAGTAATATTCAATCGAGCCGGCATGGAAATAATAACTTTACAAACAATATTATCGAGGGAATGGAAGAAGCAGTTTATGTAAAGAATTTAAAGGGTGAGTATGTTTTTATCAACAAAGCTGGAGCCGCACTTTTAGAGAAAAGAGTAAGTCAGATTTTGAACACTACGTGTGAAGAACACTTTACCAAAAAAGAGTGTAAAGAGATTAAAAAAGCTGATGAGCAAGTGATGGATACTAACCGAACAACAGAAACAGAAAAGATTTTAAAAATCAACGGCAAAAAACACTCTTTCACTACCACGAAGGGACCGTTATACGATAAAGATGGCGAAGTAATTGGCATATTTGGAATTTCTGCAGATATTTCCGACCGAAAGAAATCTGAAAAAGTATTAAAAGACTCAGCTGAAGATAATAAATCTTATATTAGGGAAATTCACCATCGAGTTAAAAACAGTCTCCAAATGGTTTCCGATTTAATAGAGCACGAAATGCATGAGATATCCGATGAATCGGCATTGGATATTTTAAAAAACAGCCAAGACCGCATATTTAGCATAGCTCAATTACATCGAAATTTATATCAACAGGAAAATCAGGAAAAGGTTAATCTCTCCGATTACATCAAGAATTTAGGACTTAACCTATCAGAAAGTTTTGTAGGTGAAGATAATAGAATAGATATTATATTTAATCTGGACAAATTAGAAGTTAGCGCCGAAAAAGCCCAATACTTAGGTTTAATCATAACTGAACTATTAACTAACGCTTTTCGCCATGCTTTCCCGAAACAAGACAAGGAAATAATCAAGCTGACAATGAAGAAAAAAGACGAAGAGTACGCATACATCACAATATATGATAACGGAATAGGTATCATAGATAAAAAAGATAATAAACAGACGGCGAGTATAGGTTTAGATCTTGTAGAAATATTTACTAAGCAGATAGGCGGGTCGATTCAAACTGTAAAAACCAAAAAGGGCACTAAATTCAAATTACTGTTTAAATTATGAATCTCAACTCAAATAACTGATTAAGATTTAATTCATAACTCGAAAATCCGAAAGAGTTAAAAACTTCCGATTACAATACTTGGCCGGAGCAAATGTTCGAACTGAAAATAGAGTTCCTTACAGAATATAGTAGTTCTCCTTCGGTTTGAATACGGCATAAAGATATAAGTGGTCGGGGTGGCCGGACTTGAACCGGCGGCCTCTGCGTCCCGAACGCAACGCTCTAGCCAATCTGAGCTACACCCCGAAGAGTATTAAATCTACTATATTTTTATACCGATGCAAGGTGTATCAGCTTGAGGCTTTGTATGCGGAAGGAGGTATTATGGCAATCCAGGCAACTTTAATAAAAATTATGATTGCATCCCCTTCAGATATAGATAATGAGCGTAAGTTCGTCAGAGAGGTTATATGCGAGTGGAATACAACGCACGTCTGTATTCACAAGAAAGTATTAAGCTTATATCAAAGAAAGACAAATTTATCGTTGACAGCAGATAAAACCGCTATTTTCCAACAGCAGCGCTAACTTTTTTCCATTTCCTTTTCCCGACATATTTCAGGTATTTTCTTCCCGCAGGAGCCTTTGAACTTCTAACCTTTCTCCATTTTCTATTGCCCAGGTATGTGAGAAAAGCTTTTTTTGCAGACATTATTCATACCTCTTTATAAAGTATAAACCATTCTCTCTTGTATTGCTCCCCCTTTTCTAAAGCTAGGTTTAAGAAACTTACAGAGTCAGACGAATTTCTCATATGGAGCCGCCCTATGTTTTTTAATTCAAAGGTGAGTGAGCCGATTATAGGATTTTCATGCGCGCCTGATATACAACATTCGGTCATAATACTCTTTAAAATCTCTGAAAGTATCATTACTCACGGGAACTAATTTCCCGCCATGCTCTTCACGAAAGTCGGTTATTTCGAAAACTTCCAGGTTGTAGTCTTTCAGGATTTTAAGTACGTCATAAATATCGAACCCGTGCATTAAATCGGTTCGGTGGGTCTCAAGAAACATGTGTTTTACATAGCGGCTGAGTGTTTTGGTCATACCTAAAAGAACATTGACCTCCGCGCCATATACATCGATTTTAACTATATCGGGTTTGATGTTCTCGTTTTCGCATAATTCATCAAATGATATGACTTCTACGTTACCTGTGTCCGATTGAGTGAAATATCTACCCCCCTCACCTCCCATGTTTGCTTTTCCTATTTTGTCGGAAAGCGCCATATTATAAGCTTTTGTTCTTCCCTCAATACCGTTAATTTCGATATTCTTTTTTAAAGTGGCGAAATATCTTTTGTTAGGTTCGATCGCAACTACCGAGCCACGACCGCCCACCAGATTGCCCACATATATTGTGTAGTAACCAATATGTGCTCCAATATCAACAAAGGTAGGCGAATCAAACTCGTTTAATAAAGAATTAATCATCCTAACGACAGGGGGTTCGCTTATATCCCCATTCATAGCTATTCTGTAATAAAAGTTTCCATCAGTCCCGTCGATCATTTTGACGCGAGTCTGATAGATATCGGTCTCATAGTAGATATCATTAATGTTATCTATCAGTCTTTCTCTTAAACCGATTAACAACGAACGAGTGCCTGTAATCTGAAGTATTTCATTGATTAAACGGTTTTCTCTTACTAATTTACTAATCCCAAGGATTGATACTGCAGCTGATCGTTTAATATTGGTTAAAATGTCAAGCGGCATAGTTAGAGAGATATAAAAACCGGATTATTTTATCGCGAGAAACCCCTGGAAGCACATATAAGTCATTACGGTCTGAATATCGACAAATCCCGCTCTCTTCAGCAGGTCGATATTTCCCTGAGTCGAAAATGGCTCTAACACACCTTTCAAACTTCTGGTTTTAGATATTATTTCTTCGGTGCTGAAATTATTTTCAAGTTTGTAATCGTTGTAAAGCGTAGTCATAATATCCTGAAATCTCGCATCACTACCGCGAATCTTTTCAAACCAGACGAACGCTCCTCCCCAATTGAGACTCTCATATATTTTATTCAGCAGGTCTTGTCTTAATTTTGGGGGTACAAATTGAATTGTATAATACGATACGATAAAATCGGATTTTTCGAATTCATATAAATTGATGTCTGCGCAGTCCAGCATTACATTTTCGAGCCCGGAGGTGTTTTTGCCTGCCTCCCTTATCATATTTTTTTCACAATCGACGCCGACCCATTTTGCTTTATTTTTATGGTTATGCCGAGCTAATTTTGCTATTAGATCACCAACAGATACGCCGAGCTCATAACAGACTGAATCGTCCCTCACGAAAAAGTCGCTGAGCTTACATACAAGATCATGACCTATTTCATAAAGTGGAACGGACTTTCTCACATGATCACTAAAATTCTGCGCAGTTTTTCCGCTAAACGACCACCTTGCGTTGTCCGCTTTTATTCCCTGCCCAACTTCTCCCAGTTTAGATTTAGTACTCGTCATAATATTGTCCTCTCTAAGTATATGCGCAACAAGATTTAATCTCTATGTTAAATACTATATCGAATTTTATCCCGTATAGGAGACTTTTTGAGATACTGGCACAGGAGAAGCAGGATTCCGATATTATGGATTTGTGCTGCTCCCCTTTATGTCAAGACGCGTTTAAATGCGAAGCATGATTACTGTAGTACTCATCCGCATCCTCTCCGCTTACTTTAATACCGCAATTATCGGCGATTCGTCGAAGCGCGGCTTCTTATTCCGCACCGCGTGAGTACGTTATTTTGCCGGGAAGCTCCCATCTCGCCTGTTTACCTATTTCCAGAGCTTGCAGTATAATGGGTTTATCGTCTTTATAATAACTGCGCAGGGAGAACCGGATGAAGGACAGAACAACGAGATGGATGACCAGAGATACCGCTTTATTTATTATGCTGGTATTAGGTTTATGTATGGCGGCGGGCACGACAGGCTGTGACAGCGAGAATTCGAGCGATGATACTACGAGCGGGAGTATCGTGGAGGCGGGCGGGATGCTCGCGAGCGCGCCCGAGACATTTTCATACGTTGCCGGCGGGACGGAGCGGCAGATGCTCGATTTCTATAGAATTGAGGAGCCCGCATCCCAAAGCGCGTCACGTGTATCTACAGATGGGGGTTCTTCTCCCAGACCCGCGCTGGTGTGGTTTCACGGCGGGGGGTGGGTAACGGGAGAGAAAGAAGACATACCTCAGATAGCTTTTGATATAGCAGAGGGGGCGGGCTTTCACCTTGTGTCGGTTGGATACAGGCTTGCGGGTGCGGACGCCGAACCGTGGCCGGGAATAATTCATGAAGTTAAATCGGCGATAAGGTGGCTAAAATTAAATGCCGACGGGCTGGGAATAGACCCCAATCTGATAATTGTCGCCGGGGAGTCGGCGGGGGCGCACCTTGCAGCGATGATTGCATCATCGAGCGGGATGGCCGGGCTTGAAGGGCCGGTTAATCCCGGAGTCTCAAGCGATGTGGCGGGAGCCGTATTGTTTTACGGCCCATACGAGCTGAACACAATAGTAGCGCAAGGAATCGAAGCGCTCACCACGGCAGGCTGCGGCATTGAGCTTAACCCAATTCCTGTATGGTTCTTACTCGACTGTCCGCTTCCCGATGATCCTTTCGACCCGTTAAGCGGATGCGACCAGACGGACCTCTCCGAAGCGAGCCCCGCGACACATGTGGATTTTACGGACCCTCCCATGTTTCTCGCAAGCGGGACTGCCGATTGCACCGTGCCCTGGCAGCAGACGCTCGATATGGACAATGCTCTGAACAGCGCGGGCGTGCCGCACGAAGTATCTATCACCGAAGGCGGGGAGCATGACGCCGGGACCCTCGATGTGAGCGCGGAGGACGTAATCTCATTTGTAGGCGCGAATGTGACGAATTCAATACCGACCGGCAACGGTGTTATTGTCGATGACGTCGCGCAGGATATCACCTGCGACAGCGGAGGCTCCTGCACCTCAACACTACTGCAGACGCTGGAAACAAGCTATGATGCAAGCGGGCAGAATTTCTATATCCTGGCGGATTTCGCCAGCATAAATAATCTGCCTAACGGCAGCTTGATGACCGCCGACACAGCTTGCCCCTCTGACCCGGGCAATTCTGTGCTTAATTACTTATCCCTGCCTCTAATTAAAGAGTCTGTGCTGAGTCTCCCCGAGCTTGGTACCTGTTTACCGGGAGCAACGGTTACAAACATTTATAAGAACCAATCTAAAGACGGTGAGAATAGAATTGTGTTGCCAATGATAAACGGAAGCGCAGATGAAATTAATAACGCGAGTATGGGTACATTAATCAAGCTGGCCGACGATATCGCAGACACCATCAACAATGATCCGAACGCGGACGGCGTTGCATTTGATCTGGAAAGCCCGACCCTGTCGGAGAACGCAACAACGGTATTCATCGGAGAGCTTGCCAAGCAACTATCGGCCGAAGGTAAATATATCGCAATTTTTGATCCGAAACTCCAGCAGCTTGCTCCGATCAGCACCCAATACAATAATATTATCGCATTAGTTGCCTTATACGATTACGGATTGAATCCCTCGGCCCCGTATGAGCCGTTGTCTGTCAGCACATATCAACAACACACCTCAAACAATGCGGTTGAAGCCTATTTCGGAGGTTTTGGGAAGGATATACCCGTTTTATTCGTCACGCCCGCGGCAGCCACAACTACTCTATGGGAACACTTGAATGTCTATAATACTAATTTCCCGAATGGCATTGACCCGATGCTAAGCGAAACACCGGTCGGGTGCAGCATGAGCAGTCTGCCTGTAAACATCCTGAACCAGTTTCTTGCCGCCCCGCCGAACGGGAAAAATCCGCTCGATTATTATTTATCCCAATGCCAGCGCTATAATAACCCGAACAGCACAACACAGCTCGATTACTTCAACGCAAGCCTCTCAGCCATTACCAGCGGATATAACGCAAGCACAAACAAGAACCGCAAATTAATCGGGACAGCGCTTTATAACCAAAAGCCCGACGGTTTTTATGGCCTGACGTGCGCCAAGAATACATATTCTCTTTTTGATACCCCATCGTTATACAAAAAATGCCTGGGCTTTTATCCGGAGAGTATATCAGATTCTATGTGGAGCAGTTTGAAACAGTGGAGCATACCGGGCAGCCAGTAATAAACGATAAGGTTATGGGGTTAATAGTTGGCTTTCGGTAGGATCTTTAGCCGGCGTGCTTCTCACCTATAGTCAAGCTTAGTAAATAGGACATATACAAAGCTCGAAAACTGAAATTTGATTGAATACTAAGCCCGGCCAAGAAAATCTATTATATGCTTATAGATTTCTTCGGGCTTTTCTTCCAACAGCCAATGCCCGGCCTCCTTTATAAAAATCAGCTCGGCATCGGGGATGGTATCTTTCAGCTTCTCAGCATACTCGGGTTTTTGAAACTCGTCTTCCTCCGCCCACAAAATAAGCGTCTCATGAGGCAAATGCTTCAGCTCTCCCGCGATAGCCTGAGTGTATTCCGGGTTCAGGCGGCGAAAATTCCTGAATAACGATTTTTTACCTTCTTCAGTTGACCAGGGCTCGAGATACATATTAATTACATCTTCCGTCATCACCTCTTCGTTATAAACTCCCCGGGGCATGAAGCCTCTCATCATTTTCAGGAACTCGTCAAGGCTCATCTTATCCTCCGCGCCCTCCTCCTGAAGGGGCTCGAATTCCGGTATCGGCCAGGAATCAAAGCATACGGAATCCATGAGGACCAGCTTATTCACCCTTCGGGGATAATTGACAGCCATGATCTGAGCGACCCCTCCGCCGATATCGTGCGCCGCTATATCGGCCCTGTCAATATTCAGCTGATCCATAAATTTCAGAATATACCGGCTTTGAGCCTCTATGGATACGTTGGCATCGGACGGTTTATCGGATTTCCCGTAATTGAGCATATCGGGCGCTATGACACGGTAATTGTTTGATAACGCCGGCATGACCTTGCGCCACAAGAGACTTGAGGTAGGGATACCGTGTATCAAAATAAGCGGATTACCTTCACCCTGTTCGCGATAAGCGATTTTATGATCGTCAATAAGTACGGTTTTTTGCTGACGTTCATCCATGCGAGTTCTCTCCCTTTTGAAAAGTCATCTTAAATCCAAAGACTTCGTTTAAAAATAATACTCGCGTCTAACCCGCGCTTCACAAATCCGACTATTTATTTTGTCCCGAACCGCTGAAGCCCGGTCCCACTTTTATATATCCATATTAGCGGCAAATATACTGAGGGCCAAAAGCAGTATTGGGAGAATGACAAAAAATTTGACTACCGACCAATCATCTTCATTCATTTCATTTTTCTTATTAATCGGATACTCTCCTCCTCTTTAAATTCTAATTAGAATATTTGCAACTTATATGCCAATATTCCGGAATTTGAATTTTGCATACATCACAGGGACTTAGCAGTTCGAGACGTACTTCTAAAATTACGATATTTATTAGACGCAAGATATACTACAGCCAGGACTGCACATATATGAACATTATCGGAGTTTAAATTGGAGATTTATTAAAGGAGTGAATTCAAATCAGGTTCCCGGAAGCCAGTTAAGTTCTCCGGGAGAAGGTCAATTGGTCGCAGGATAGATTCTACTCTTATATTGATCCCCCCTCATGAAAATGATTTAACCAATGTAGCAATGCAGTAATTCGAAGAACTTACCTCTCCACAAGCTCTACTCTTCGGTTTTTCGCCCGACCCTCTTCGGTTTTGTTGGAAGCGACAGGGGCCAGAAATCCGAGACCTTTTGGCGTGACCCTTGAGGCCTCGATCCCGTGCTCCAGGGCGAGGACAGCGGCCACCGCATCCGCCCTGCGCTGAGAGAGGTCGGTGTTATAGTCGAGGCTTCCCTTATTATCCGTATGCCCCACTATGAAAATATTGAGGCCGGGATTGTTTTTGAGAAGCGTGGCTATTTCAGCGATCGTGGCTTCTGACTCGGGCTTTATGTCGGCCTTGTCGAAATCAAAATAGATTCCGTATATGGATACGCTGCCGGTCTTGAAAATTTCCTCCGCCATAGCGCCCGCGTCAACCGTGACCATGTCTTCCTGCATCGGGGCGACCTCTATAACGTCCACCTGTGTATAGATATGGTTCCTGTCCTTTCCGCCCCCTGTGGTATTTTTCACCGTATAGAGCGAAACATACACGTCCCCTTCCGGGCGGGCGAGCCTTGCCGCGAGGTACCTCTGATCGTAATAGTTGTCCCCGAACATCGAGTTGTACTCGACCACTTCGTGATTGAAATCCCTCCCGCCGCATTCTTTATTGCCGCAAGTATAGAGGATTTCAAACCCGGCCTCTCCGAGCGCGTCCTCATAGTTTTTGAAGACCTCCAGGGTGGACCTGTCCTCCGGGAGATAATAGGATATTTTAGTTACTTTTCCCTCCAGCTTTTCACTCCCTTCTGCCTTGCGGTTATCGGGTTCGCCCGGAGCGCGGACAACCTTGCCCAGGAGAAGCGTGTATTCATCGAATTCGCGGAAATCGTAATCCTTGATTTCCGAGCCCTGATATCTAGACACAACAGGATGGTCTTTACTTCCTTCCACGTCCCCCGCCGATGCGCCCGCAAATGGAATAAGGAGAAAGCATATAAAAATTTGAGCAAATACTGGATGGAATATCTTGTTCATTTCATCCTCCGGATAAATATCATTGATTTCTATAATAACCCCTAATATAAGAAATACGAAGGGGATTTTAACACCGATAGGCCGAATTCTTTCCTCCCGGAACGTTCTGCCGAGACACCGGGCAGAAATGCGCTGATTATTTTCGAAGGGGAAATTAGGTATCTTAATTTTAAAGACAAGAGAAACAGGAGTTGAGATTTATGGAATTAAAGGAGCTCGGGAGGACAGGGGTGATGATCCCCGAGATAGGACTTGGCACCTGGAGATACAGGGGCGGGGTCGAGCCTCTTAAAAAAGGCATCGAGCTCGGGGCTTTCTTGATCGACACGGCGGAGGGTTACTACACGGAGGATACGGTAGGCGAAGCGGTAAGGGGAATCAGGGACGAGGTCTTCATCGCAACGAAGGTCTCGGGCAGGCACCTAGGATATGACGACGTGCTCCGCTCGTGCGAGGAAAGCCTCTACAAACTGGGCACCGACTATATAGACCTCTATCAGGTGCACTGGCCGAACTCGTCCTTTCCCATAGGCGGAACTATGGAGGCGATGGGAAAGCTTGCGGACAGGGGGCTTATCAGATTTATAGGCGTAAGCAACTTCGATGTAGACGAGATGGAAGAGGCCCAGTCCTATCTGAATAATCACCCTATAGTCTCGAATCAGGTCCTGTACAATCTAAACAGCAGGGGGATAGAGAAAGACCTCCTGCCCTATTGCGAAAGGAACGGGATAACGATTCTGGCCTACACGCCGCTCGACGACGGGAGCCTGGCCGGAAAACCCCGCTTCTTAAATTCAAACAGGATGAAAGTCCTGGAGGAGATATCGGAAGAAACGGGCAGGACAGCCGCTCAAGTCGCCCTTAACTGGTGCACGTCCCGGGAGAGCGTGGCGGCTATTCCCAAGTCGGACAGCGTTCATAGAACCGAAGAGAACTGCGGAGCCTCGGGCTGGCGTTTGTCGGAGGAGCAGATTCTCCGCCTGGATAAGGCATTTTCATAATCCTTAAGCTCCACACATAACTATAAAGCCATGAATCTTTTATATATAATCTTCATCAAAAATTGCATAATTTATAATATAAACACTAAGGCGGTTGGTTATGTCAGGCACAGCCGGCCCCGGTGAGCAATGAGAATCGCTACTTTAAGAGCGGAAAAGCTAATGGTTCCGATACTGGTGTTGATATCGCTCCTGACGACCCCGATTGATTATTCACACAGCTCACAGGCATCTGAAAACCGCGCTCAGGGCGCATTCGACCACTCGTATTCGTCCTACAACGCCCTCTTGAATAAATACGTGAAAGACGCGAAGGTCGATTACGGCGGTTTTCTGGCTTCCAGGAACGAGTTCGAATTATTTTTACAATCGCTTGGGGATGTAAAGCAAAGCGAATACGAGGAGTGGAGCCACAAGGAAAAGCTCGCGTACTGGATAAACGCCTACAACGCGTTCACCATCAAGGCCATTATCGATCACTATCCCATAACGAGAAGCTTCAGCTTCATAGGACTCTTCGTTCCCTCAAACAGCATACTGCAAATAAAGGGGGTATGGGACAAGCTTGAGTTCAGGGCGGTCGGGCGGGAGCTGACCCTTGGAGATATCGAGCATGAGATACTGAGGAAGGAATTTAACGAGCCCAGAATTCACACCGCGATCAACTGCGCTTCGATAGGATGTCCCGACTTGAGGAGCGAGGCATACACAGCCGACAGGCTTGACGAGCAGCTGACCGACGCGTCTATAAATTTTGTAAATAACCCTGAGAAGGGTTTTTATATAGACCCGAAAAAGAGAAAAGTGAAATACTCCAAAATATTTCACTGGTTCGGAGAGGATTTTATTCAAAACTACGGCGACGGTTACGAATTCGAGGGAAGGGATGAAGAGGAGAACGCAGTACTGAATTTCGCGCTCGTTTATCTACAGTCCGAAGATTCCAAAGAGTACGTCAGGAAAAATAAATTTAAGATCGGACATCTCGATTACGACTGGCATCTGAATGAACAAGAGACAGATGACAAGTAACGGCTATTCCGGAAGAAGCACCACAGGAATTAAAAATAGTAGTATATCCGGCCTTAAAACTATACTTCGTGAGAAGACAGGGTTTTTGCCGACGAGTACGCCGATACCATATAAGGGACAAAAAAAGTCATAAAGCACTGAAAATAAAATCTGGGCGTAAAACTGAACACCATAATTTCGTCGTAATGGTTTATTAATATCAAAACCGGGGCGACTACCAGAGCCACTCTTATCGCCCTTAGCACCGTCTCCCTTCTGAAAAAATTTTCCATAAAGATTCCGAGGTCTCTGTTCATATCATTCCCTTGCATGCCAGTCTGATAAATCACTGTTTATTATCGTCAATTTAATTCAGAATTACTATTTATGCAGGCGGGTTCGTACCGGAAAATAGACTCAGCCGGCGTCCTCAGCCGAAGAGAAAACAGGCGTGTCGGGCCTGAAGGTGTACCAGGCGAACCAGTAAGTAACGAAGGACTTAACGGGCCTGTCAGCTTCATCGTACGCCCCTACGTACTTTCCGTCTTCATACTTTATTACTATATTCCGCCCGCCGAGCTCGTCTTTAAGGGGCGTAGCCGTTTTTTCAAGCTCGGAGAAGGGATATGCCTTCACGTCGCCGCCCGATAAAACGACGAGGACCTTCTCCTTGGGATGAAACCTGTCGCTCTTGTGTTTGATGGGGAACATAACGGACGCCGATCTTTCATACCCCGAATACGGCTGATTACCGTAGTCTCTTGAGAAACCGGTATCCCTCGAAAGAACCAGGGTTCCGGGATGCTTCTCTTTCCATTCCCCCCAGGTCGCCAGGGTCGAGGGTAAAATGTCAAATTCCGTGCCGGCCATTTTGCCGCTGACAGCCTTCATCTCGAGCTGCGACCAGAGGCTTTCGGTCTGATGATCGTAGAACAGAACGTCCGACTGATAAAGAAGGCCGGAAATGCCGAAAGAAAGCGTTCTTCCGTCTATCTCCCTGCTGAAAATGAGGGTTGATCCGCATAGAGGACAGTAGGATACTAAAACGGGCCTACCGCCCACAGTGTCGTTTACGGCCTCGTGCCATACCAGTATCCTGAGAGGATAAGTCTTTTGAACACTGCCGTCATCAATTCCCGCGACAAGGTCGGAGTCATTGAGCCACCCGGAAGCCTTTTCGGCGGACTCGAACTTCGGATTGAGAATCGCGGGAATTCCGTCCCTCGGAGGCCCGCCCGAAAATATCTCATCCTTCGGTATCAAGCTGTTCGATACGTCGAAACCGTTATACTGATTCGCGGCGAGCCCGCCCTCGGCCAGTAAAGTGATTGCCGTCAAGAAAATTATAAGTGTCGCAAGTAGTGTTCTCATAAAATATTATGATGATAAAACGAATAAAAAGTTTCTCCCTGATAACGAATATCAACATCTCGACATCCTGATATTGCCGGGCTCAGACATATGCCGGAGTGTTATGATATATTTCATAGAAAAATTTCAAGGCCGGCACGAATCTATTAAATTAACCGGAGGAAAAATGACCGAGAATAATTCGACAGATAAAATGAACTGGGACCTGACGAGTTACTTCCCCGAGTTCAACGGACCCGGGATGAAAGAGTTTAAGGAACGGCTTAAACAGGACATTAAATCGATCAGAGAAAGAGCGGCTTCGCTTACCCCGTTAAATGAGGAGAACGAGAGCGGATGGGAAGAGGTTTTCCTGAAAAACGAGGATATAGTTACGCGCTACTCCCACCTCAGCTCCTACATAGGTTGCCTTTCCGCGGCTGACGGCAACAACGAGGATTATTTGAGGGAAGAGGCCGAAATGTCCATGCTCGGGGCGGAGTTATCGAAGCTCAAAGTGGAACTCCAGAGATCGGTGAAAGACGCTTCGGAGACCGCGTTTAACTCGTTCGCCGGAAGAGAGAGCCTGGCAAGCGGCGGTTATTACCTGAGGAGGCTGCGCGAGGAATCGCAAAAAAGAATGGACTCCGAGAACGAAATTCTGGCGGCTGACCTCGGTGTTGACGGTATAAACGCATGGGGGAGACTCTACGATACGGTTTCCAGCAAGCTCAGGTTCGAGATGGAATACCCGGACGGGACGACCCGGACCCTGCCCATTTCTCAGAGGCGGTCGCTGATGGAAAAACCGGACAGGCGAGTGAGAAAAGCAGCTTTCGAGGGGGGCAACAGGGCCTGGAGAGGCATTGAGGACACTGCCGCGGCTGCGTTAAACGCCATATCAGGCACGAGGCTTACTCTGAACAGATACAGGGGCATCGACCACTTTCTCGAAGTAGCCCTGTTCCAGTCCTCCGTGAGCAAGAAGACGCTGGACGCTATGTTCGAAGCAATATACTCGGAGCTGGAAGTGCCGCGCAGCATACTCAGGCTCAAGGCAAAGACAATGAAACGTGATAACATCGCCTGGTTCGATCTTGGCGCCCCGCTCGAACTGCCCGCTGAAAAGACACTATCATGGGATGAAGCGAAGAACCTTGTCGGGAATTCATTCTCCGCCTCATACCCTGAACTCGGAAACTTTATAGAGAAGGCATATTCAAAAAACTGGATAGACTGGGAGCCGCGTGAGGGCAAGCGTCCGGGGGGCTTCTGTACGGGCTCGCTTCTGACAAAGGAGTCAAGAATTTTCATGACCTTTAATGAGACAATCGGGGACGTTCTGACCCTCGCCCACGAGGCGGGCCACGCATTTCACAGCTACGTAATGAGAGACATCCGCCCTTACGCTCATTTCTATCCTATGACACTGGCCGAATCGGCCTCCACTTTCGGAGAAATGATACTCGCCGAAGGAATCATGGAGGACCAATCGGTAACGGACGCCGAGAAAGCCCTCATGCTGGATATGGAAATCAATCACGGGGCTATATATTTGATGGACATACCGGTACGGTTCGAGTTCGAGAAAGCGTTTTACGAGGAGAGACAGAAGGGAGAGGTGAGCGTAAGCAGACTAAAGGGGCTGATGACGGAAACCCAGAGACGAATATTCGGCGATGTGCTCGAGGAAGGGGGTGAAGACCCCTACTTCTGGGCGTCCAAGCTTCATTTCTACATTACCGGGATTACGTTTTATAATTTCCCGTACACCTTCGGCTACCTGCTGAGCCGTGGGTTATTCTCCATGTTTAAAAGAGAAGGGAAGGAATTTTTACCGAAGTACGAGGAGTTTCTACGCCTTACAGGCTCCGATACGGCGGAGAATGTAGCAAAAAGGAGCATAGGCCGCGATCTTGAATCGCCCGAGTTCTGGGCCGAGTCGATCCACACGCTCAAAGAACCCCTGGAGAGACTAAAAGCATTGATTTGACGGGCGGGACGCCGGGGTAAAAAACGTTTGACGGAAAATGTGACGCTCAGACCTTGAAAAAATTACCGCAGAATTACATACCGGCAATGGAAGCATGAACCGGATTGAAGGATAAATCCAGTATCAAAGACGCCATTATGACAAGCATATACAGTATAGAGGCGCCAAACGCCTTACCGTAACCCGAATTCGTGACGGCGCTCCGGATAATGATATACTCGAAATACAGGCCGGAAATAACCGCAAAGATCGCGTAATACGCCGAGACATAGCCCAGGAACCAGAGCGAAAGGGAGAGGGGAAAGAGGGATACCGAATACAGGAGTATCATTATATTCGTATATTTTGCTCCCATCGCGACCGGCATCACGGGCACACCGGCCTTTTTATAATCCAGCTTGTACTTCTGGGCAAGCGCCCAGAAATGAGGGGGCTGCCAGAGCATCATGAAGACGAACAGGATTATTCCATCAATGCCGATAGAAGGTCTTACAGCCGAGTACCCTATGAGGACGGGTAGCGCGCCCGGAAGACCGCCGAGTATAGTCCCGTAGGGAGAGCTTCTTTTCAGGTAAAGCGTATAGAGAAGGGTATAACTCAGTATCGCCGCTATTATAAAGGCGGCATTCACCACATTCAGATAATAAAAAGAGATAAAAAGGGATATAGCTATGAAAATTAGGGATATTATTACAGCTGTCCTTTCTCCTACCACTTCGAGGGCGTCCACGCGTTTGCTGAGCCTGCTCATAAGGACGTCGATCTGTTTGTCGAGCACATTATTCAGAATGGCGGAGCCGGCAGCGCTCAGAAGAAGAGATACCACCGCCAGGAGAGTCAGGCCTAAAGCCGGTACCGTCCCCGCCGCCAGAACCATTCCGGCAAATCCCGTAAACGCGACGCTCAGAATAATGCCCGGTTTCGAAAGGAGGATCGTTGAAACAACTATCCTGGACGGCGCTCTGTCTACATGTTCAATCGTATTCATAGTCAGATAACTTATTCCCGAATTCAAACTTTTTTAAAGCTTCCCGTCATTCCCAGGAACCAAGTATAAAGCACAAGAGATAGTATTAAAAGCGCCACCAGCAGGTGAAGCGCCGCGGCCGCGAAGTTAAGCCTGGTATAAACCACCGCGACACCAAGAAGTATCTGAACGATTATAAGGCCAAGCGCAATAAACAGCACTCTCCTGTAACTCCTCAGGCCCCGAGACATATAAGACGAAACAAGCAGCACTATAACGATTAAGGTTATAAGATAGGCTATCATTCTGTGCGCAAAATGATTGAGGATAATTCCGGAGAGTTCGGGAGGTATCCAGTAACCGAGACACGTCGGGAAATCGGGACAGGCCAGCCCTGAGTCGGAATGCCTCACATAGGCCCCCATAACGGCCTGAATAAACACCAAAACACCCAAAAGAAAAAAAAGCCCCTTGTAACCCTCAATACTGAACCCCGGCTTATTCTCAATTCCGTCGAAAAATACCAGGTACAGGACCAGCGAGAATATCACAATGGCGTTGGCGAAATGATAGGTGGTGAGATCGACGGGCAGCTCCATGAGGACGACAACGCCCCCGAGGACTATCTGGATCAGAAGGAGCAGCACGACAAGAATTGGAACCGCTCTGGCGCCGCCCCGGTAGCTCCTGACCCTTTGATAGGAGAGAATAATCAGGAAGATCGACGCTACGCCCCCTATGACACGGTGCATGAATTCCATATAGATATCCCATCTTAGGGGGGGAAGAACCGACCCGTGACACAGAGGCCAATCCGGACATGCGAGTCCCGCTTTAAGACCCGCAACCAGATTTCCCCATACTAAAAGCAGAAACAGGAGAATGAGAGAGATTTTACCGATCATTGATTATTTCTTATAGACTACGGGACCACAACCCTGGTAAACGTATCGAGAATTGTCATTCCTATTAAAAGACCGAGCAGGCTCAGAGGAAAGAGCGCAAATACCCATGTAATGGAATCTTCGAATTTTAAATGCATGAAATAAAGAGCCACTATGGAAGCCTTTATAGACGCAACCCCCATGGCAACCACGATATTGAAGATCCCGAAGTGTATGTACGACACATAGACGGTAATCGCCGTAAGGATCATGAGAACTATCCATACGATAATGTATGTCCTGTTGCCTGTTATATGTTCTTCAGTATGAGTATCTGTCGCCATTTTTTTATTAACCTCCGGTCAGCCGATTAAATATAATAACGGGAAAAGATATATCCAGATTAAATCCACCAGGTGCCAGTAAAGCCCCCCGACCTCTATCGGGGTATTGTACTTCGATGTGAACTTCCCCTTCAGCGTAAGCACAAGCATTACCGCAAGAATCACCAGCCCTATAAAAACGTGCAGCATGTGAAGGCCGGTCATCATAAAGTACAGAGAGAAAAATATACTCGTGTCAGGGTAAATGTGGTGGGCAAACTTGGCTCCGTACTCAAAATATTTCACAACGCCGAACCCGAGCCCGCAAATAATCGTGACAAGCAGCAGAATGGCAGTCAACTTTTGCTTGCCCCGTTTTATAGCTGTCACGCCCATAGCCATCGTCAAACTGCTGAAAATAAGTATGCAGGTATTGACGGCTCCCATTTCCCTGTTGAGCTCCTTGTGCTGCTCGAAAAACATCTCCGGATACTTCGCGCGGAATATGGCGTAAGCGGCGAATAGTCCGCCGAAGAGCAATATTTCCGTCCCCAGGAAGAGCCACATGCCGAACTTGGAAGAGCTGTACTCTACTGCCGGGTCCATATGATGTACGTGTGAATGTTCAACGCTGGGGCGTTCCATTTTTTAAGCCTCCGGTTCCTTCTTTTTTCCGTAACCGTAAGTCCAGTCGGTTACATGGGGTATTTCATCAAAGTTTTCATGGGGCGGCGGCGAAGGCACCTGCCACTCGAGAGAGAGCGAATTATAGGGGTTCTGCGGGGCCTTCTCTCCGTTAAAGAGACCCGCGATCAGATTGACTGTCATAATAAGCACTCCCAGGCCCAAAATCCAGGAGCCGTAGGTTGACAGCGACATCAGGGACTCGAACTCCGCCGGATAGGTCGCGTACCTCCTTGGCATTCCCTGAACTCCGAGGAAGAACTGAGGGAAGAACGTAACGTTGAACCCGACGAATACGAGAAACCACGCGATTTTAGCCACCATTTCATTGAACATTTTCCCGAACCATTTCGGATACCAGAAATGAAGCGCGCCGAAAAATCCCATCACCGTTCCGCCTATCATGACATAGTGCATATGCGCAACGACAAAGTATGTGTCGTGAAGGTGGATATCGGCAGCGAGCGCGCCGAGGAACAGTCCGGTCAGGCCCCCTATGGTGAAAAGGAAAATAAAACCCAGTGCATAGAGCATGGACGAATGTAAATGGATTGAGCCCTTGTACAGAGTCGCGGTCCAGTTAAACACCTTTATCGCCGTAGGTATCGCAACCAGGAATGTAAGGAATGAAAAGATCGTCGCCGCGAGAGAGGAAATACCGCTTGTGAACATGTGGTGCGCCCAAACGAGGAAGCTGATAAACGCGATACCGAGACTCGAATACGCAATGGCCTTGTAGCCGAAAATCGGCTTTCTGGCGAAAACGGGAATTATCTCCGAAATGACGCCCATAGCGGGAATTATCATTATATACACCGCCGGGTGAGAGTAGAACCAGAAGAAGTTTTGGAACAGAATGGGATCGCCGCCCTTGGCGGGGTCAAAGAATCCTACCCCCAAGGTCCTTTCCGCTATCAGCAAAAGGAGCGTAATACCGACAACCGGGGTCGCCAGGAGCTGAAGCACAGCCGTTGCGTACGAGGCCCATATGAAAAGCGGCAGCCGGTGCCAGGTCATGCCCGGGGCCCTCATCTTGTGAATAGTCACAATAAAATTCAGCCCGGTGAGTATCGAAGAGAATCCGAGCACGAAAACACCCAAAGTTATTAATACAACATCCGTATCGGTCGTAGCGCTGTAGGGGGTGTAATATGTCCAGCCCGTATCAGCCGGTTTCATAAGCGCCAGAAGCACTATCAGCGTGCCGAGCAGGTATATCCAGTAACTGCCCAGGTTCAGCTTGGGGAACGCGACGTCCGGCGCCCCGATCATGAGAGGTATCAGGAAGTTCCCGAAGCTCGCCGCGAGCCCGGGCACAACGAAGAAGAAGACCATAAGCGAGCCGTGAAGGGTGAAAAGCACGTTGTAGGTATGAGGCTGTACGAAATCCGCGGCCGGAGTCAGCAGTTCCAATCTCATCAGGAGCGCAATCACACCGGCAACCAGAAAGAAAAACGAGATGGATACAAGGTACATAATCCCTATTCGTTTATGGTCAGTGCTGAGGAGCCAGGATAATATTCCCTTCTTCTCTAAATACGGAACATATACATTGTGGGCAATCGAATGATTTGCCATGAAAATACGCCTCCTTGGAAAATAAAAACTTTAATTCAATGTCTTCATGTACGCAATTAGCGCGGTAATGTCATCATCGCTTAAAATCCCCTTGAAAGAGGGCATAACAGGCTGATACCCCTTAACAACCTGCGTTTGAGGCTCCAGAATCGACTCTCTTATGTAGTTCTCGTCAACCGTTACCGTAGAGCCGTCCTGCATCTCTTCCTCCCTGCCCCAAATCCCCTTAAACGTAGGCCCGACAAGGGTGGTCCCGTCAATGCTGTGACAGGCGTTGCATCCCTTCTCCTTATAAATTTTTTCTCCGAGCTCGGCGGGCGGCAGACCAGCGACTGCCCCTCCGTCGTCAACCTCTATTCCCTTTTCCCAAATGCCGTAGGCCTCGGGGCTGAGAACTATTACCTTCCCGAGCATAGCGGAGTGTCCGGTACCGCAGTACTCCGCGCAAAATATATCAAAAGTGCCGATTTTAGTAGGAGTAAACCATAACTGGGTGTATCTTCCCGGAACCAAGTCCTGCTTCACGCGGAAAGCGGGCACGAAGAAGCTGTGCAGAACGTCATCAGCCCTCATGACCATCCTCACAGGCCTGTTTTGCTGCACGTAAAGCTCGTTAAGCGTTTTCTTGCCGTTATAGTATTCAAAAGTCCAGAGCCACTGTTTTCCGAGAACCGACACTTCGAGAGCATCTTCCGGAGGTGTTTTCATATCCTTGAAAACGACAAAGCCGTATATAAACAGGAGTATCAGCAGGATCGAGGGAATAACCGTCCATATTATTTCCAGAGGCTCGTTTCCGGTAATATAAGGCGTCTCCTCGTCTTCTCTTCTCCGTCTGTATTTAATCGCGAAATAAACCAAAAGCACGGTTATCAGCACAAAGAAAACCAGAGACATAAGGGTGATAACCCACAGTACCCCGTCTACTTTGGTGGCCAGATTTGATGCTACCTCGGGAATCCAAGTCATGTGTCTGTTTTAAACCTCCATTCTCCTATTCAGGTTACTTCCTCTCCTTTCTCCAAAAATAGGCAAGCACTCCGCACAGAGTGAATAACGTAACTACCCCCGCAGCTTTAACTATATTTAACGCTTTAAGCGCGTATCTTTTTCCGATCGGATCAAACCCGTAGCAAAAAAGCAGAACCTTGTTAATTACCCTGGAAGAGCCTACCCGCCCTTCGGATGCCTCGATCAGTGAAAGTCTGAAATCACTGGGCTCATGCTGAATGCCGTGGAGGTATCTGGAAATCTTCCCCTCGGGTGTGAGAATTATTAGCGCGGAAGCGTGGGCGAATTCCTCTCCGTCCTTCTTATATCTGAATCCGACGGATTCGGTAAGTTTTTTTATATTTTCCGCATCCCCTGTGAGGAATTCCCAGTTTTCCTCCGATGCTTCCCCGCGTTGCGTGCTTGACCGGTATTTTACAGCTTTGGATTTAGCTATGTCGGTGCTGTCCTCAGGATCGAAACTCACTGTCAGGACTTTAAAATCCTCTCCCAGAGAGAGCGAGTTCATTTCGTTAATAACCTGGAGAAGCCCGTCTGAAGCAAAATTGCAGAGTCTGGGACAGCTATAGTAAACAAGACTTAAAACCGTAGGTTTGTCTTTCGCTAACAATTGACCGAATTCCGCCTTCGAATTATTCTCATCACTGAGAATTATATTATCCGGGAGAATGTCCCCGAGTTTTTCATCAATCCCTATTTCCTTTATATCCCTCGAGTCCGTTATGGCGTGGGCGGAGTTGATGGAAAAAAACAGAAGGGGCATCAGAATACTTAATATAATTTTCACTTTGGACATATCTATAAGCCGGACCTTTTCACCTTGAATACCGCGGCCTAAATAATCACACGGAACCGCTTATTCGTTACTCTGATAATATTTGCTATGTTCCTCATATTATGGGGTGAATATTGGATATTTTAATGAAACTATGCAGGGTTATCCTAACTGTAAAAGCTCGACCCTTATAACCTCAAAACGAGGTAGATTTTAGCTGATTATAGTTTCCTGTCAAGTTGATTAAAGCACCCCGCGAAGCGCTTAAATTTGGAATTATCGAATTTGATTTTAGAATAACTGTAATGAGTTCGATTACGGATATTGAAGGTATCAGGGTAGGACACGCTTCTGATTTTGAGGCCGTCACGGGATGCACGGTTATCCTGTTCGAGAAACCGGTGACGGGCGCAATAGATTTGAGGGGAGGAGGAACGAGCACGAGACAGATCGACTCTCTGCTCTCACATAATACATTCGGCAAAATTCACGCAATCCTGCTTACGGGAGGGAGTGCTTACGGCCTTGACGCTTCAAGCGGGGTAATGAGATACCTCGAAGAATCGGGCACAGGTCTCGGTGTGGGATACGGAATGGTCGTGCCGTCGGTCCCGACAGCAGTGATATTCGACCTCGGAATCGGAGACGGAAAGATAAGGCCCGATGCCGAGATGGGCTACGAGGCATGCGTGAACGCTGCCGCGGACGGTGTGAAAGAAGGCAGCGTCGGAGCCGGAACGGGGGCTACTATCGGAAAGCTACTGGGGTTAAATCACGCGACCAAAGGCGGAATAGGTACTGCCAGTTACAAATTAGACAACGGTACGATTGTCGGAGTCCTGGCCGTCGTAAACGCGTTCGGAGACATAGTTTCTCCTGAGAGCGGGAAAATCATCGCGGGGGTAAGGGAGTCCCCCGATAGCGGAAAATTCGCGGGAACCGTAAACCTCTTCAAAAACGGAGTAAAGTTCAGACCGGAGGAATCTCAAAATACTACCCTGGCCGTCGTCGCGACAAACGCTAAATTCTCCAAATCCGAGCTTTACAGGATAGCCAGCATCGCTCAGACGGGGCTTGCGAGGGTTATTTCCCCCGTTCATACTGTCGCGGACGGAGATGTAGTAATCGCCGCATCGTGCGGAGGGATGGAGGAGGAAGCGAATCTTGTCGGCATCATCGCCTCGGAGCTTGCGGAAAAGGCCATATTGAGGGCTGTAGAACGCTCCACGAGCCTGGGCGGCATACCGGGACTGAGCGATCTCGAATAGGAGGAAATCACCTCAGCTCCACAGCGGTGGCGGGCACGGGGAATTTCCTCATCCTTATTCCAAGCACTATCCCCACCCCTATCATCGCGGTAAGTGTCGAAGAACCTCCGTAGCTCAAAAGCAAAAGGGGTACGCCGGTTATCGGCAGAAGGCCGATAACCATTCCGACATTTACAACGATGTGCCAGAAGAACATCGCGGCGATCCCGAAACATACGAGGACGGAAAATTTATCTTTCGATCGACTCGCGGTATCGAGAATCCAGAGAATAATCATGAAGTAAAGCAGGAGCGCGGCAACACCGCCCAGAAACCCCCACTCCTCGGCGAGAACGGAGAAGGCGAAATCCGTTTGCTGGGCCGGGATAAACCTCAACTGCGTCTGTGAGCCCGCCATAAAACCCTTGCCCGTAAATCCGCCCGAACCCACGGCTATCCGGGACTGTATCGCGTTATATCCGGAGTCGAGCGGGTCTCTTGAAGGGTCAACAAATGTTTTAATCCTTTCTTTCTGATAAGGCTTGAGAAAGAAATGCCACGCGGGATATGAAAACCCCAGGACCAGAGCGAGTAAAAGGGCCAGAGACCTCTTCCTCACACCGATAAACAATATCATGCTTCCCGAAATCAATATGATGGTGAGAGCGGTCCCGAGATCAGGCTGAAGCATCACGAGAACCAGAGGAAACGCGACAAGCAAAGCCGGTTTTATGAGATCGAGCAATCCGTAGGAGTATCCCTGATAGTCATTGTCGTAAAATCTTGCCAGCGCCAGAATTACGGGAATTTTTACAAGCTCCGAGGGTTGAATAGTGGCAAAGGACCCGATGCTGATCCAGCTTTTGGAGCCCGAAACCTCCCTTCCGAAATAGAGAACGAAGAGCAGAAGAAGTATAGAAAGAACATACAGATAAAGAGAGTACTGCTTTAAAAGCTTGTAGTTTATGAAAGAAACTACAAGCATGCATAGAACTCCGAGCCCAACCCATAATATCTGCTTCTTGAAAAAGACCAGGCCCGTTTGATAGGACGCGCTGTAAAGATTCAGCAGAGACAAAGCGGAAAACGCCAGTATCATCAAGAATAGAGACCAGCCGAAGCTGTAGAAGAGCCTCCTGTCAAACATTATCATTTGCTTTTCTCTCTTCCTTCAGCTTGAAATAGATTTCCATTATTTTTTTGGCCAGCGGCGCCGCAACAGCCCCGCCCTTGCCCCCGTGTTCTACCAGCACCGTCACCGCAATCTCAGGGGCCTCGGCGGGCGCAAAGGACGTAAACCATGCGTGGTCCATGTGGGACTTATTGCCGGTTTGCGCATCAAGCGAAACAACCTGGGCGGTTCCGGTCTTTCCGGCAACCGTGACGTTCTCGAGACGCGCCCGGCGTCCGGTGCCGCGCGGGTCGTTCACCACTCCCGTCATCGCATCTCTGATTATCGAGATAATTTCGTCCTCTACGGGAACACGCGCCACGCGTTCCGGTTTTATCTCGTTTACATCACCGCTGAAAGTCACTTCCTTCAAAACCAGATTTGGCTTGAGAAGGGTTCCGCCGTTTGCAATCGCCGCCGTCATCACGGCTATTTGTAAAGGGGTAGTGCTCACATATCCCTGTCCGATCGCAGAGACAATTGTCTCACCCTTGTACCATGGCTTCTTGAACCTCTTTAATTTCCATTCCCTGCTCGGCGCCACACCCGCCCTCTCCTCTATTCCGATTCCGGTAACGGAACCGAAACCGAAATTATTCATATATTTCGCGAAAGTGTCTATCCCGAGCCTCTCGGCGATTTTGTAAAAATATACGTCACAGGACTGGACAATAGCATTTCTCATATTCATCCATCCGTGCCCTCCCCTCTTCCAGCACCTGAAGGTATGCGTCCCCAGCCTGTAATATCCGGGGCAGTGAAAGCGATTATCGGGGTTGACAATCCCCTCTTTCATTGCGGCCGCGCTCGCAACCATTTTAAAGACCGAGCCCGGCGCGTACAGGCCCTGAGTCGCGCGGTTGACCAGCGGGAAGGTCTTGTCGTTCATTAGCTTCGTCCACGTTTTGGAATCAATGCCTTTTATAAAGTCGGCGGGATCAAAAGAAGGCTTGCTCGCAAGGGCAAGCACCTGGCCGTTTTTAACGTTTACGGCTACGATTGCCCCGGATTCTTCGCCGAGCGCCTCTTCCGCCGCCTTTTGAAGATCTATGTCTATTGCCAGAAAGATATCTTTGCCGGGAACGCTGTTCTTACTCTTGAGATCCTTCTGAAAGGGACTCGAATCCACTTCGCGTCCGAGCGCGTCCGTTACCTTTTGTACGAATCCGTCCTCCCCGTGGAGCGAGGACTCCCAGCTCTTCTCGATCCCCGTTTTACCCACCAGCGCGTTGTTGCTTAGTTTTGGATTGTCCTCAAGGTCGTTTTCATTTACTTTGCCTATATAGCCGAGGAAAGAGGCTCCGAGCGTACCGTGCGGGTACTGTCTTAAATTATTCACCTCGATAATAAGCCCGGGAAGCGAGCTCCTTCTCGCCTCAATAAAAGCAAGCTGGTCGCGGTTAATGTCTTGAGCTATAAGGATGGTCTTAAAACGGTTTTTTCGGGACGCCTGCGAAACTTTTTCCGCAATATCTTTATTATCCAGCTCCAGGATCATGGACAGGTTTTTACTCAGGCTGACCACGTCATCTACATCTTTGGGGAGGACATATATGTCAAAAGAGGGCCTGTTTACTACAAGTTCCCTCCCGTACCTGTCAAGCACCCTTCCCCTTGGAGCGGGAATTCTCTCTACCCGTATTCTATTTTCCAGCGAAAATAACTCGAACTCGTCTCCCTTCAGGACCTGAAGGAACCATAGTCTTGAAGCAAGCACGAGGAATGCAATGCCGAGTATTATTGTCGATACTACAAGCCTACTTCTGAAATCTTGCATGAACCCTTCTCGCAGCCCAAAAGAGTGGAACCCCTACAACGGTATTGATGAGCCCCTGGGTCATTATCTCATTAAATGAAATATGAAATCCTCCCTCACCCTTTATTTTAATTACAGACAATATAAAAGTCCACGTAAAAATTGTCGCGACGAATATAACCAGTCCCTGAACAATCATTTTTTTCAAATAAACATGATTAGAGCTGGACCTGACAAGAAGATATGCGCTCAAGCGGGAGATGGTGAACGTCCCGGGCAGATTGCCCGAAAGGACATCCATCATGTAACCGTTTCCGGCAGCGAGCAAAAAACTTCCTCTGGTCTCGGAGTACACCGCAAGGAAAACTATCAAGATCAGATTCAAATCCGGGAACAGATACCCCGCAGTTCTAGGGGACAGAAGGGTCGTTTGAATTGTTATAAACAGGATTGAAATTATTACTAACGAGAATATTGTGACTGTTCTATTCATTCAGTACCACATTGTTTACCGATTTGAGGATGATAACAACCTCCTCCAGTGAGTTTAAATCGACATGGGGAGAAACCGAGGCAGTGATAAAGCTGCCTTTAGTATCGACCGCGGTAACGGTGCCGATTATAACTCCCTTCGGGAAGAATCCGTCTTTACCGGAAGATATAACCTTGTCCCCCGTGCTCACATCGGATTTTTTCTCTATATATTCCATCTGACATCCGTTCCCGGCCCCTTTTACTATTCCCCTCGCGCGCGTCCGGTGAATGTAGGCGTCAACCGCGCTTACCGGGTCCGTAATCAGAAGCACCTCGGAGCTTTTATCGCCTGCGAGCAGTATCCTTCCGACTATACCGTCAGAAGACGCCACGGGCATCCCTTCGTACACACCGTCCATTGTTCCCTTGCCCACAATGACAACCTGAGAACGCAGTATCGAGGGACTCGCGCCTATGACGTTGGCAGAGACAACGGGATAGGATATGTCCTCTTTAAACTCCAGAAGTTTTTTCAACCTCGTGTTCTGAACCTCTGCTTCGGCGAGCTCGAATTTCTCACGGCGAATCCTGTTTAGCTCTTCCCTGAGCCTCATGTTTTCTTCTCTGATTTTTATCAGACCGATATAATTTTTCCAGACGCCGACTGTCTTATTCGTCAGACCGGAAATAAATTTCTGGGGGTAGTAGGTTAAAGTAAGAACGAATCTGGATACGGGATTATTACTTTCTCTTTCTCTCAAATCGAGAGAGAAAAGCTGAATGGCAATAAAAAAGAGAATAAGAATTATTATAAATGTGCGACGCTTGAAGAAGAACATTTACATATCATAACAGCTTATAGTCAATAAATCACCGACATTGGCAGGGTTCTTACGAGTATCCGATGCTCACCTCTCTCAGGAGGTCGAGCTCGTCCAGCACTTTTCCCGAACCGTAAACTACGCACGTCAGAGGGTCATCGGCCCTCGAGACCGGAAGCCCCGTTTCTTCCTTGATCAGCTGATCCAGATTCCCCAGAAGCGCTCCCCCGCCTGTAAGCACGATACCGCTGTCGACTATGTCGGCTGCGAGCTCGGGAGGGGTTCTTTCCAGGGTCTGTTTTATACCCTCTATAATAAAGCTCACGGGCTCCGTAAGCGCTTCCCTTACCTCTTCGGATGTTATTTCAATAGTACGCGGTATTCCGGCGCGCAGGTCCCTGCCCTTTACATTCATTGAACCTATATCGCCGTTGCCCAATACCTTTCCGAGTTTTTTCTTGACGTCTTCCGCCGTTCTTTCACCGATAAGCATGTTGTAACTTCTTTTCACGTATTGAAGTATAGCTTCGTCGAGCTTGTCCCCGCCGATTTTGATGGATTTGCTCACGACGATACCGGCAAGCGAAATTACCGCCACACTCGTGGTTCCACCCCCTATGTCGACGACCATGTTTCCGGTAGGCTCCGTGACGGGCATTCCGGCCCCTATGGCTGCGGACATCGTTTCCTCGATCAAATAGACTTCCCTCGCCCCCGCGGCCTCGGCCGATTCTCTGACGGCCCTCTTCTCCACCTCCGTTATACCTATAGGCACGGAAACGATAATACGCGGCCTTACAAAACTTTTTCTGTTGTTGTGGGTCTTGCGGATAAAGTATTCAAGCATTTTCTGGGCTACATCGAAATCGGCTATAACGCCGTCCTTGAGAGGTCTTATCGCCTTAATCGAACCGGGCGTCCTTCCGACCATATCCTTCGCTTCTTTACCCACAGCGAGTATTTTTTTTGTCGCTCTCATGTCCTCCTGTACCGCGACTACAGAGGGCTCGTTAGCCACTATTCCCTTCCCCCTTACATATACCAATGTGTTCGCGGTCCCCAGATCGACAGCGAGATCATTTGAAAACCATCCTAAAATCGTATCGAATATCATTTCCAATACCCTCCTACCCAAATTATAAGTCAGAAATTAATAAAATGTTATTAATGAGTTATATAGAAATCCCAACCCGGAACCTTAGCTTAATATTAACACAAAAAAGCGTAAGCTGATACTATAATAGAGAGCGGAAGAAAATCAAGGAATATAAGAGCTTATTTTAGCCGATTTAAAGTTTTTTCTCTCCGGACGATCCCTTGTAAAAGGGGAGCTCCGATACCCCGGCATTGAGAGTTTGCGCTCCGGCAGAATGAATCGAGACCCTGGTGCCCGGCTCCCTGAATTCCCTTCTTATGTATCCGAGGGCTACCGGACGGCCCAAGACGGGGGAAAACACGCTGCTCGTCACACGCCCGACCTTTTTATCGCCGTTATAAATTTCGTCATCCCTCAGAGGCAATTCGTCCCCGTCTATAATAAATCCCGTAAGATGACGGTTAACATGGCCTCTCCATTTAATACGAGCCACGACCTCCTGCCCTACGTAACAGCCCTTCTCGAAGTCGAGCGCATGCCAGAGCCCGGCCTCTATAGGAATGGTGCTTTCGTCCATATCCCTGTCGTAAACCGGAATCCCGGCTTCTATCCTGAGTATTTCAAGAGCATCGGAGCCGACGGGCTCGAGTCCCGAGTCCGCCCCCCTGCCCGAGAGCAGCTCCCACAGATTGCCCAGGCTCTCACTGCCGGCGTAGAGATCATAGCCTTCTTCCCCGGTTCTGTTAATCCTTACCGCCGTAACCTCCATCCCCTCTACGTCCGCTTTGAAATGGGAGCGTTCGGACATTTCCGCTACTCCGCCTCCGAGAAGCTCCTGAACCAAGCCCCGCGCTCTGGGCCCGTGAACGGAAAGCAGGCCGAGACTCTTTGTCATATCCTCTATGTCGGCCTTATATGACAACCTGAATTTTTTCAACAGATCCCCTACCTTTTCATTAAGTCCCGGCTCCATATCGAGAAAAACATAATCCTCACCGCGGTAAACATTCATATCGGAGAGCACCCTTCCCTTCACAGTGAGTATTGTAGCGTACATGCCGCTTCCCACAGGCAGCTTGACCACGTCATTGGTGAGCATGCCCTGAAGGAACTTCAAATGCTCTTTCCCGCTAAGCCGCAATTTACCCCTGTGCGAGAGATCCGTAATCCCCGCATTTTTTCTAACGGCTTCGTACTCGCCTAATTTGTTGGCGTAGCTCCCCGGTATAAGCCATCCACCCTGTTCGGTGAAGCTTGCGCCGAGGGACTCGTGCAACTGATGGAGGTGCAGTTTATTCATAACGTTTACGATTACCTGTCTAGCACATAAGTATAACCATAGGGCGCGATTCTGCCCAAGTAATATTCATATAAATCGAAGCGCTGTTTGAATCCCGGCGCTGTTTTTCTTTATCTAACGGGGAATCACCCCTTTTTGATGAGGGTGTGCCACTTGAAAATCCGCAGACGAAATGTAGTATAAAGCGGAAATTGTTTAAGATGTAATGTGAAGAGGAGTGAAGATGACGGATATTTCCGAATTAAAAGGAAGGCAGAGTGTAGTAATTATGGGATCGGGCCCTGCGGGGCTGACCGCCGCTCTGTATACGGCCAGGGCTAACCTCGAGCCTGTTGTATTCGAGGGCATGGAAGCCGGAGGACAGCTTACCCTGACAACGGACGTGGAAAACTTTCCGGGGTTCCCCGACGGAGTCCTCGGTCCCGAACTGATTGACGCGATGAGAAAACAGGCGCAGAGGTTCGGCGCGAAATTCGTGATGAGAACCATAACCTCGGTCGACTTTTCAGAAAGGCCTTTCAAAGTCGTTGTAGGCGATACGACTATCGAAGCCGACAGCTTTATTATAGCGTCCGGAGCTTCGGCTAAAATGCTGGGTCTGGAATCGGAGAAGTATCTCCTCGGACACGGAGTTTCAACCTGCGCCACATGCGACGGATTCTTTTTTAAGGATAAAGAGCTTATCGTCGTCGGAGGCGGGGACAGCGCCGCCGAGGAAGCAATATTTCTCACAAAGTTTGCGTCAAAGGTGAATATAGTCCACCGGAGAGACGAGTTGAGAGCCTCAAAAATACTACAGGAAAGGGCATTCAAGAATTCCAAAATTGATTTTATATGGGATACCGAGGTTCTGGAGATACTCGGCGATACGGAAAAAGGGGTAAGCGGGGTCGCTCTAAAAAACAATAAAACGGGTGAGACATCAGAAAGAGAAGCTCAGGGCGTCTTCATCGCGATCGGACACAATCCTAACACCGAAATCTTTAAAGGAACGCTTGAAATGGATGAGCTCGGCTATTTGATCACCAAAAACGGCTCGACGGAAACGAGCATACCGGGCGTGTTTGCCGCGGGGGACGTCCAGGACAATAAATACCGTCAGGCTATCACGGCCGCGGGCTCAGGCTGTATGGCGGCGATCGACGCGGAGAGGTTTCTCGAAGAGCAACACGGGTAAGAGGTGTTTCCCCTTACCGTCCAGGACTGCGGCCACTCTGTCGGCATAGGCCGGAAGAACGCATTCAGACCCGGCCCTCCCGAGTAAAGACATTCATCATAAGGAGGCATACCCTCTAGCGGTGAAATGAAGAAATTCTCTACAGCCGGGGAGACAGCTCCAACCTCCACCCATTCTTCTAATACAAATACCGTAAAGACAATCGGACTCCCGGGGATTCTCCTCATACTACTTTTCGCACTACTGGCCTATATATCAAAGGAGTTTAAGTACGATATTCCCGCTCCGGAAAAGCCCGTACTCGCTCTCGTCTCAGTTCTCATTCTCTCGGGCCTTTTGTATCTGATTACAGTTTACATCGTGCCCAGAACAGAGCTCACGGGGAAACAGTTAATCTGGATCGTGCTGGTCGGACTGGCGCTGAGGTTTTTGATGCTCGTCTCGACCCCGATGCTGGAAGATGATTTCTACAGATACCTGTGGGACGGCTCGGTGGCCTCGCACGGGCTCAACCCTTATCAATATTCCCCGGAGCAGGTGATAGAAAACCCCCGGATTCCTTCCGAACTCACCGGTCTAAAGAGCGAATCGGGTGAAATAATCAACCGAGTCAATCATCCCTACTTACGCTCCATATACCCGCCTGTCGCACAAGGGTTCTTCGCGGCCTCATCCCTGATAAAACCATGGAGCCTTACGGCGTGGAGACTGATTTTATTGATATCCGATCTGGCTACTCTGGGCCTGCTCTTCTATTCACTGCGGATTATCGGACTTCCGTCCGCCATGCTGATAATCTATTGGTGGAACCCGCTTCTCGTAAAGGAGATATTCAACTCGGGTCATCTGGATGTCCTCGTCTTTCCATTTGTGCTGGGCGCGATAATGCTGGCCGGGAGAAACAGATACTTAAGCTCTGCCGTGAGCATTGCGTTAGGGATAGGAGTAAAGCTGTGGCCCGCGTTCCTTCTGCCGGTTATTTTCAAGCCCCTCATTTTTAATCCGCGGAAATTAATACCGGCGGCTCTCTTATTTATCACCCTGATAATTTTTTTGCTGATTCCGGTTTATATTTCCGGCCTTGATGAAAGCTCGGGCTTTATCGCGTACGGCCGGAGGTGGCAGAATAACGATTCCGCATTCAGGGCTCTCGTATTCATATCGGAGCATGCTCTGGGAATCCTCGGCTACGCCGCGTTTCACAAATACGCACTGGCAAGGGCGATTATGGCCTTTCTCATAATACTGTGGGTAAGCGTTGTAACGCTTAAGAAATCCCTCGGCAGAGACCTCTTTGAGAAGAGCCTGTTTATAGTAGCATTCGTATTCTTGGTAAGCCCCGCTCAATTTCCCTGGTACTACACGTGGCTAGTTCCTTTTTTGACTCTGAGACCGAGGCTGTCACTGCTGCTCCCGACGCTTCTGCTCCCCCTCTACTATCTAAGATACTATCTGGAGCCGAGGGGTTACACCGGCATATTCGACAATGTCGTGGTCTGGTTCGAGTTTGTTCCCGTCTGGATTTTGATATTTATAGAATGGAAATACGGGGAAAAATACATCGAGCGAGCTTAACCATCGCCAATTAACTCCAATAAGGCGGGTACGGCTTTTTCGGCAGTCTCCCGGCCGGTTTTCATAATAGACTCGCCACGATGAAAATCGAATACCTTTACGTGCGAAAGCGGGGGGTCGATTATCAGGTCGGGAGGGTTTTCCCTGAAGTTATATTCGGTCAGGCGCCTTTGAGCGGCAACAGAGCTCTTCTGCACAATCTCAATGAGCGACAGTCCGGTTTTGCTTTCGCCGCCGTGCGCGGAAAACATATCCTCCATATAAAACTTCTCCGCGACAGAGCGGATATAATCCGCGAATGAAGCTCCTGCTTTCCCGCCGGGGACGCCCGATGAAGACAGGTTGCTTAACAGATCGACCGCTACTACGAGCTCCGCGCCCAGCTCATGCAACGCCTTTACGGGCACGGGCTCGAGCACTCCGCCGTCCACGAGAAGCTTGTCTCCCAGGATAACAGGGGTAAACAGCCCCGGTATCGACATACTAGCGCGAACAGCTCTCACGAGGCTGCCCTCTGTAAACGTAACGATTTCGGCCCTGTTTAAATCCACACAGACGGCGGCGAAAGGCTTTCCCAGCTCTTCTATATTCTCGACGCGGATGACCTCATTCAGAAGCCGCTCTATATAATTCCCGCTGAATAGACCCTTCGACGGCCACGTGGGACCGAGAAGGAAGGGGATATCGGTTACGCCCAATTTCTTTGAAATCTTCTCAAGACTATCGAGGCTGCCGGACGCGTAGGCAGCACCTACGAGCGCTCCTATGCTGGTCCCCGCCACCAGATCAAAATTGATACCGGCTGAGGTCAACGCACTCAGCACGCCTATGTGCGCGAACCCCTTTGCCCCTCCCCCTCCAAGCGCAATCCCGATCTTCTTTTTCATATTATGCGTAATTATCTATCCGTCCCGACCCGGCTTGAGAAAATTCATTTCGCTATAAAGCGCGCAGGAATTCTTTTATGTATCGGGTCAGCATTTTATGCTCCAGGAGAAAAGAATCGTGACCGTAGGGGGACTCTATTTCGTGGTACTCGACCTCTATGTCGTTCGCCTTCAAGGCATCCACTATTTCTATAGACTGATATGACGGAAAGAGCCAGTCCGATGTGAATGAAGTTACCAGAACCTTATCGCACCTAATTCTCTCGAACGATTCCTCAAGGCTGCCGCAGCCCTCCGCGGCGTCGTAAATATCGATGGCCCTCATGATGTATATATAGCTGTTCGCGTCAAACCGCTCGACGAACTTCTTGCCCTGATACTCCAGATAGTTCTCTATATCGAATTTGCTGCCGAGCTTTTGCTTCATCGAGCCGGGGTCAGGGTGATTCCTTCCGAACTTCTCCCACAGCCACCCGTGGCTGAGATAGGTTATATGACCTATCATCCTGGCAATCGCGAGTCCCTTGGCGGGAGGCCCGGCGCCGTAATAATCACCGCCCCTCCACTGGGGATCGTCCAGAATGGCGCGGATACCGACCTTGTGAATTGCGATAGACTGGGGGTTGGAAACGGCCCCTGACGCCACGAGAATAATCGAGTCCACGATATCAGGATATTGAAGAGCCCATTCGACCGCCTGCATCCCGCCCATGGAGCCGCCGACGACGGATGTAATGCCTTTTATTTCCAGCCGGTCCACAAGCGCCTTCTGAACATTGACCATGTCTCTTACGGTCACGACGGGAAACGACATTCCGTAAGGCTTGCCGGACTCGGGATTTATCGACGAGGGGCCTGTCGTCCCGTAACAGCTCCCCAGTATATTAGAGCATAAGACGAAGTATTTATCCGTATCAAATGCCCTCCCGGGGCCGATCATCACGTCCCACCAGCCCGGATATTTATCGTCCGGCTTGTGTTTTCCGGCGGCATGGGCGCTCGCGGTGAGGGCGTGCTCGATGATAATTACATTGTCCCGTGATTCATTCAGCTCTCCGTAGGTCTCAAAAGCGACCGTAATAGGGCCGAGCTTCGTACCGTTGTCCATAACGAATTTGTTCGGAGGGTACGCGAATGTGAAATATTCGGTCTCTACAAGCCCTACGGAACCCTCCTCAATTATGACGACCGGGGATTCCCCGAATTCCTTCTGGCTCATGCCTTTACCTTCTGTGACTCCTCTAAAGCGTTTTCTATATCCCAGAGAATGTCTTCAAGCGTTTCGATGCCCACCGAAATGCGTATCATCTCCGGGTTTACCCCTGCAAGCTCCTGCTCCTCTTCGTTTAACTGCCGGTGAGTGGTCGAGGCCGGGTGTATGATAAGGGTTTTCGCGTCGCCTACGTTGGCAAGGTGGCTCAGCAGATCGAGGCTTTCAATGAACCTGATGCCCGCCTCCTTGCCGCCTTTTATCCCGAAGGTGAAGATAGAGCCCGCACCCCCGGGAAGATACTTCTTCGACAGTTCGTAATACGGGCTGTCAGGAAGGCCCGGATAATTGACCCAGTTGACTGCGGGATGGTCTTTCAGGAACTCGGCTACAGAAAGCGCATTCGAGCAGTGCCTTTCCATTCTGAGGTTCAGTGTCTCGAGGCCCTGCAGGAATAAAAACGAGTTAAAAGGGCTCAGGGCAGGGCCGAACGTTCTTAAAATCTCGCATCGGGCCTTCATCGTATAGCCGAAATCCCCGAACGTTTCGTAGAACCTCACGCCGTGGTAACCCTTGGACGGCTCCGTCATTCCGGGGAACTTGCCGTTATCCCACGGGAACTTGCCCGATTCTATCAACACTCCGCCGATCGACGTGCCGTGACCGCATATGAACTTCGTGGCAGAGTGCACGATAATATCGGCCCCGAACTCAAACGGCCTGCACAGGTACGGCGTGGCGAAGGTATTGTCGACGATAAGGGGTATTCCCGCTTCGCGGGCTATTTTAGATACCGCCTCGATGTCGAGCACGTTACCGAGCGGGTTGCTGATAGTCTCGGCGAAGAGCGCCTTTGTCCTGTCAGTGATCGCGTTTTTAAAATTCTCGGGCTGATCGGGATTGACGAACGTGACGTTGATGCCGAGGTCCCTGAAATTAACGTCGAACTGCGAGTATGTGCCGCCGTAAAGCGTGCTCGAAGACACGAGCTCGTCCCCGGATTTAAGAATATTCAGTATCGCCACCATCTGGGCGGCCATTCCGGACGAGACCGCCACCGCAGCCCTTCCGCCCTCGAGCGCGGCCATCCTCTCTTCGAATGCGGCGTTCGTGGGGTTCATTATACGCGTATAGATATTGCCGAAGGTCTGGAGATTAAAGAGGCTCGCCGCGTGATCCGCGCTGTCGAATACATAGGCGCTGGTCTGGTAAATCGGCGCCGCACGGGAGCCTGTAGCCGAGTCGGGCAGCTGCCCGGCGTGAATGCATAATGTTTCAAAACCAAATTTTCTGTCAGGCATTTATCTTCCTCCGGGACTCAATATTCATACGGTGAATGAAAAACGGATTATATATATTCGCGCTCCTATCATAAATTCCGCCTTACCAGCGTGGAAGCTACTTCGGTCTTCTGGAAGACACGAACCCCCTGTTCACACCTATAAAATGTATCCCGCCGAAAAGACGCCCGTGCTCTATCTTCATGCACCTGTTCATAACGACCTCGAGCCCCGCTTCCCTCGCTTTCCCGGCGGCCTCCCCGTTAATCACGCCGAGCTGCATCCAGACGACCTTTGCCCCTATCTCGATCGCCTGCTCCACGATAGGCGGGACATCCCGAGGACGCCTGAATATATCCACCACATCCACGGGCTCCGGTATTTCGAGGAGACTCGGGTAGCATTTTTCCCCCAGTATTTCCTTCTGCCCCGGATTGACAGGAATGATTCTGTAGCCGTGCTCCTGGAGATATTTAGCGGCGAAGTAACTGGGTCTGTGCCAATTATTGGAAAGGCCTACTACTGCGATAGTATCGTTTTCTCTCAATATTCTTCTTAGAGTGTTTATGTCTTCCATAACCCGCTCCTGTCAATAGATAAACTACACTAATTTTACCCTCGCTTACAAACCGCCTGTCCCCGCGCCGGAGTGGTTGGAAAGACGTCCCGGACAAGAATTATTCCGGAACCGTCCGCTAATGCGGGACCGAAACCTATCTCGACTATAATAGAACGAAATGATTGACACCTTAACACCGATTCCATATTCTAGAATTATATATGGAAGCGGCATACAGGGGTTACAAATTTAAAAGGCCGTTCCTGCCTCCCGGTCCCCAGGGGCTGCCGTTTGCGGGTTCCCTTGTGAGTTATTTCAGAGACCCTCTCGGTTTTCTTACAAGAATCGCGGCAGAGTACGGCGATATAGTTTACTACAAGACGGGCTCACGCAAGGTGTACCTGCTCAGCAATCCCGAGCATATAAAAGACGTACTCGTGACTAATAACCGTAACTTTACCAAGAGCAGGGCCCTTGAAAGGGCCAAGGTGGTTCTGGGCGAAGGGCTCCTGACAAACGAAGGCGAGTCTCATTTGAGGCAAAGAAGGATTATTCAGCCCATATTCCATCACAGGAGAATAAAGAACTACGGCGACGTAATGGCAGAGTACGCCAGTCTGACAGGCGAAAACTGGCGGACGGGTGAGGCTCTCGATATTCACCGGGAAATGACCCGCCTCACGCTCGCAATCGTGAGCAAAACACTGTTTGACGCCGAAGTCGAATCCGAATCCGATGAGATTGTAAAATCACTGACCGATATCGTAACCCTGTTTCCGAGGTTCGTTTTTCCTTTCTCCGAAATTCTGGACAGCCTGCCCCTGCCCGGCAACAACAGGTGCCGCGAGGCTATTGAGCGTCTGGACAGTATCATATTCGGGCTGATTGAAGAGCGGCGCAAAAACCCGGGAGAGAAAGAAGACCTCCTGACCATGCTTCTCGAAGCTCAGGACGAGGAAGGGGACGGGGAAGGAATGAGCGACCGTCAGGTGAGGGACGAAGCGATAACGCTCTTCCTGGCAGGCCAGGAGACAATGGCCAACTCCCTTACCTGGACTTTCTACCTTATCTCCCAGCACCCCGAAGTCGAGCGAAAACTGCACGGGGAGACAGGCGCTGTTTTGGGAGACCGTTTAGCTTCCGTGGAGGACCTGGGGAAACTTTCATACACTCACAAGGTTTTTAAGGAAGCGATGAGGCTGTATCCCCCGGCATGGGCCGTCGCAAGGCGCGCCATTAATGATTATGAGGTTGACGGATACGTAATCCCGGCGGGCGCGGATATTTTCATGAGCCAGTTCGTCGTGCACCGCGACCCCCGCTTGTATACCAACCCGCTGAATTACGATCCCGACAGGTGGAATTCCGGGTTCGAGTCCGGTCTCCCGAAGTTCGCCTACTTTCCCTTCGGCGGAGGGCCGAGGCGCTGTATCGGAGAGCCATTCGCATGGATGGAGGGCGCGATACTGCTCGCCACTATAGCGTCCGGATGGAGAATGCGCCTCGTCCCCAACCAGCGTATCGAACCCGACCCCCTTATCACGATACGTCCCAAATACGGTATAAAGATGATTATGGAAAGAAGATAAACCGTGAATTATTTATCTTCAAACGCATAGCTTCCGGTATTTTTATTTTTCAACCACCCGGTGGTTATTTTGGCTTTCCACCCTGTAGGTTATGCTGTCCGAGCGCCCGGAAGAGTCCACGACGACCAGGTTGTGTATTCCCTTCTCAAGAGGAATAAATACTTTCTTGTAAGGTCCTGACGAAGCCGCGAGCTTCCCATCCTGATACCAGTAGAGGGTATCGACCTCCTCGCTCACCCGGGCGGCGAGCTCGACCCTCTGATGCTCCGCGGGCATTCCCCTGAGCACCCGGTAAGGTGTGGTCTTGTCGGGAGAAACGATCTTCGGCGCGCGCTCCGAAGGCACGTCGTTGCAATAGGGGCTTAGCGGGGGCATCGTTTCAACCGGCTTTCCCTCGGCCATCCACCATGCGACGAGCTCCGGCGGATAGGTCGTTATGACCCGCGTCCCGTGAGGGCGGGAGCCGATGCAGTCCCCGAGAAGGAGTTCTCCCGTCTCGGAATCAACGAAAATTCTGCGGGAATAATCATCCATCCTGATAGCGGATACCCCTTTAATGTAGGTAACGCTGTCGGTCTCGCCGCAGTAAGGGGTCGGCAGCAAGTGGCTCTCCCTGCAAACCTCCGCCGAGCCGAGTTTAAGCCCGTCCGGCATTTCAATGGACGCTCCGTCGCCCTCTAGGGAACGGAACATGTCGAACAGAATAGGAGCCGCGTGCTCGGAGCCGGAGATGCCCTTCTGCCCCCTCCCGTCCGGGTTACCCACCCACACACCTACGGTATAACGGCTCGAATACCCTATTGACCACGCGTCCCTGTGACCGTAGGACGTGCCTGTCTTCCAGGCCACTTCCGGCACGTCTTCGGTGAGCGCCCAGGTGTTTGAAGGCATGTCGGGGCGTCTCAGCTCGGTGAGTATTTCCGTAATCAGGTAGGAAGCCTCGGGGGAAAATAATCTTGTTTCCGGATAGTCTCTTCCGTCCTCCTGCGACACTTTAAAAGGGCGATAAACCCCTGCCTGGGACAGCGTGGCGTAGAGGTTCGCAAGGTCGAGAAGAGTTACCTCTCCCGCCCCCAGTACGAGCGGCAGACCGTATTTTTCCGACGGCCTGTCGAGCGTTGAAAGCCCGCCATTTAAAAGGAGACCGTGAAAATCCTTCAGCCCTACCCTTGAGAGAATCCTCACCGCGGGGGCGTTGAGTGAGAGTATAAGGGCATGCGTCATCGTGACGCGTCCCCTGTATCTATCGTCATAATTCTCGGCTATGTACCCCGAAAAGTCGGTCGGTATATCGAGCACGTAGGAGTCGGGAATTACTATTCCCTTATCGAGCGCCATGGCGTAGAGAAAGGGCTTTAACGCAGAGCCCGGAGAGCGCCTCGAGAGAGCCAGGTTTACCTGCCCCGAATGTTCCTTTTCGAAGTAATTGCTCGATCCCGCCATAGCCCTTACATCCCTGTTCTCGTTCTCGATCACGACTATGGCCAGGTTATCGATACCCCCGTTCCTTAACCTGCCTGTATGCCTTCTCGCCACTTCTTCGGCCATTTTCTGTATAGAGCTGTCGAGAGTGGTTTTCAAGCTATTCCCTTTCGATACTCCGTAATAGACGTATTCCGCGAAGTGCGGGGCTCGAAACGGCTGGGGCCGCCTCTTGTACGGAACGGGCTCTTTCATGCCCCTGGCCGCATCCTCCTTTGTAAACACTCCTATGAGCGCGAGCCGCCTCAAGACCCTGTTCCTCTCTCTCAGCGAAACCTCGGAATTCCGCGTCGGATCATACGCGACGGGGGAGCGGGGGAGCACCGTAAGAAGGGCGATTTCGTGGGGCGAGAGGGCGCGCGGGCCCTTTCCGAAGTAAAAATAGGAGGCTGCGCCTACGCCCTCAATATTGCCCCCGTAGGGAGCTATATTGAGGTAAATCTCAAGAAGCTCCTCGTCCTCGAAGCAACGTTTTAACTGGAGGGCGCGGAAGGCTTCCACCGCTTTTGAAAAGAAGGTCCTGGGTTTGGGCTCGGCCATGCGGGCAATCTGCATCGGGATAGTCGAAGCGCCCGATACCACCTTTCCCGACTTTAGATTCGTGTACGCGGCCCTCAGAAATGAAAGCGGGTTAACGCCCGGGTGGCGGTAGAACCACCTGTCCTCGGAAGCTATCACCGCCCGGGCGAGTCTTGGGGAAATGTCATTGAGCTCGACGTGAAATCTCCAGTGATTGTCCGCGGGCAGAAAAAAACGGAGAGGCTTTCCTTCTCTGTCCGTAATTACGGCAGCAGATTCCCTTCGAAGAGATTCGACTGGAAACGGAAACAAATAATCCAGTAATAAAAACAGGAGGAATGCGCTTGATAAAATTAAGAGTAGGCCCGTCAGCAGGGCCGCCGCCAGACTCTTACGCGATGAAGCAATTATTGATGCGTATCCCGCAATTTTCATAATTCTTCCATTCCGATACGAGGCATAAGACGGTTATTCCCTGAGCTTGACCACAAACGGCTCCTCAAGCTTTCCCGTAAACCTGATATTGGGCGAATACATCGCTTCCGCCTGAACTGGGAGCACCGTAAAGGTTCCGGGATTCACCGCACGCAGCAACGCGTAATAGTTATACCACTTCGCGTCGGGCAGGTTCGTGAATATAAGAATGCGGTCGTCCCTGATGTCGAGATATTCGGGCTTGATGCCCTTTCCTGTGGCCCATTTCAACGTCTCCGTAGTTTTGAGCCTCGGGTTCTCGACCTCGAACCCCGAAGGCAAAAGATTCTCTATCACCACATTTTGAAGCCGTCCCGCATCGCTCTTCACCTTTGTCCTCACCACGATGAGGTCCCCCTGCTCGATGCTTCCGGGACTGACCGGAGCGCCGCCGCGGGTGAGAAACTCCCTTTCTACGATGAGGCCCTGCTCAAGCGGCTTGAACCCTTTCCTTGTCGGTATACCTTTCGTTGTCAGGGAATAAAAGGCGCTTCCGTCCTGAAATCCCTCGTCCATCTTTATGGTTACGGGTTCATCCCCCTCGATATTAGTCAGGGTCAGTGTTTCGTCACTGCTGAAGGAGGCGACCTCTCTGTCACCCGCATAAACGGAGCCTTTATACGGGGGGGAGTCGATCTGCCGGCTGACGAACCGGCCTATGGCGAGGAGAGCGAAGGAGCTCTCCTGAGTGGTCCACCAGGGATTGAGCTCCGCGTCCCTGGAGAGGCGCTCGACGAGCTCCGGCACCCTCGGGTCATCCGGATCCACGTCCAGTATGGCGAGGAGGAGTATCGCCCTGTTCCTGATGGTCGAATTAAAGTTGCCCCCGGTCTCTCTTTGAACCTCTTCAACATCGTTTAATCCCTCGAGCAGCTCCTCGAGCGCGGACGCGTCCCCTGATGCGGCGTATGCCCCGCCGAGAAGCGCCCTCGATTCCACGGTGAGCTCGTCCCTGTGGCGCTCTCTGATAAAATCCATCGTGCTCTTATCGGGCTGTCCGTCGCGGCTCAGGACATAAAGCGCGTAAACGGCGCGCTCAAGCTCGCCCGTGCTGTATTCACCCTTCGCTTTGGCTACGTTCTTCACATACCCTATAGCCCCCGAATAGAGTGAGTCCTGAACGAGGTATCCGGCCTTCCGGGCCTCGACGAGAAAGTGCGCAGTGTAAATACTCGCCCAGGGCTCCGCAGTCGCCCCGCCCGGCCACAGAGAGAACCCGCCCCCGTTCAGCTGCATTGTCCCGATACGTCTTATGCCTTCCTGGACCATGGCTGCCGGGTCCGACTTTTCAAAAAGCTCGGGCTCGATTTCGCTCGCTATCTCCGATAGATACAGGAGTGGGAATACCCGGGACGTAATTTGCTCGAGACAGCCGTAAGGGTACTGAAGCAGATATTCGAGCTTGCCGGAGAATTGTATGAGCAGAATCCTGCTTATGTAAAGCTCGCGCCTAATGGTGCCCCGGCGGTATGAATCCTCGCCTTCTATGCTCAATTCGGTCTCGAGACCGCTTACCCTCCCGATTTTCTCTTCCCTTCTTTGAGGAAGGTCGGGGAGCACCGGCGCCTCGATATCGGAGGCCGTGGACTCGCCGTTTCCGGACGCTCTTACACCGAGCCTGAGGGCGCCCGAATCGTCCGCAGTATCAATAGTGAAATAAACCGTTTTCTCCCCGCCCGCCGGTATATCGACATCCCTGCCCGCCTCTTTTTTGTTTTGCCGTTCCTCATCGCCCGAGCCGCCCCCCGCCTCTCTTACGGACGCGGGACCGTCGAGAGATAAGCTCACCGTTATGACGCCGTCCCGCCCGGTGTCGTTCCTCACGGAGACAGGAATGACGACACTCTCCTTAAGCGAGAAAAATCTGGGAACGGTCGGAAGGAGAACAATAGGGGACTTCACCCTCGTAAACTCCTCCGTTGAGCCGAACCGTTTCCCGTTCACGGCCACAGCCATTACGCGCAACGCGCCCTGGAACTGAGGGATATCGAATGAAACCGCCGCATTCCCCTCCTCGTCCGCCTCGATAATGCCGGACCAGAAGGCTACGGGCTTCACCCTCCTGATGCCCTGCGTGCTAAGGAACTGCATTTCCTTCCGGGCGGCGAACCCCCCGCCCGGAGGCGAAAGCCCGAGAGAGACGTCGGGCAGAAGGAGCGAGTACGTATCGTAAGAACTGACTCCGAGCGCAAGTTTTCTGTAAAAGTATATAAAGGGGTCAGCTGTCTTTTGATCTATAAGCTGTAATATTCCTTCGTCGACAGCCGCTACAGTAACCACTGCGCCCGGTTCGGTTTTGACGCCGACCTCAAGCTGTGTGAGCGGTCTTATTACCTCGGGGGCGGTTATCTCGATACCGATTTTGTTTTCGCTGCGGTCAACGTTTATCGGCACTGCGCCGAATGCCCTCCCCGCGGAGCCCGGCTCAAGGTCTTTAACCGACCTCACGAGAGTAGCGGTGATGTAGGCGTTCGGGCGGTATTTGTCGCTTACCGGAACAGATACCGTAGCGGTATTTCCGTCGAGGTTATGAATCTCCGTGTAGTAAATATCATCCCGCTCTACCGTGATCATTAGTTTCCCGGAGAAAGGTGCCCGTACCTGAACATTAGCGGTCTCGCCGGGCATGTATTCTTTTTTCTCGAGGTCAAGCTCAATCCTTGCGGGATTCTCCACGGCCCAGGGGGAAAATCCCCATCCGCTCGCGTAGAACTGCACCTGCGTCGACGACCCGCCGCGGGGGTCGGAGAGGACGACGCGGTAGCTCCCGAACTCGGGGGGCGTGAAAACGAAACTACCCTCAGGCGCCCCGCTGTCTATCAGCATTGAATTTATCAGAACGGAATCACGCTTCGATTCGTATTTATAGTTTCCGGAAGAGGTTTTCCTGAGCGCAGTATTCCATACGTCTTTGTAAAGCTCGGCCTTTAACTCGCCCGTTTTTACCTCTTCTGTCCGGTCATCCTTCCGGGCCAGCGCCACGTATTCGAACTCAACCTCCTTACCCGGCTCCGCGTACCGGTCAGGCGCTTTCCGCTTAAGGCCCAGATAGTAGGGATAAGGATCAACGTTTACTTTCCTGATTGCGCTTACTCCGCGTCCGCCCGTCTCCTGAACACGCGCCGTGATCTGCGCCTGAAGGGATGAAGGGGGCCTGAGACCCCCGGGCAGCTTGATGGAGAAATTCCTGACACCGTCCTCACTCAGCGCGCCTTCTTCTTTGAATATCTCCCTGGAATCGAACTTCCTGTCGGGATTCGTAAAGACAAAACCCTTATAATCCTCGGGCAGAAACGGATTCTCCACCAGATCTATCCGGGTCTCGACCGCGAGGCCCGAAGCGGGAGGTCCGAAGAGATACGCGCTTCTTACCTCGTAATCGAGCTCCCCTTCGAGCGGGATATTATCCTCTGCGGTCTCTATCCTTACTTTGATTCGGTCGGGTATAAACTCCTCGACCTGAAAGAGGTACTGACCTATCAACTCGTCCCCCGCGATTACCTCAAGCGTGTTATTCCCCGTAGGAGCGAAATCGGGGAGAGGCAGCTCGAAAGAAAGAATTCCATCTTCATCGGTTGTCTCTTTTACGGTCTTTACAAGGCGGCCTTTCGCGTCTTTCTGCTTGAGTATAATAGGCATGGGCCGGGGCGTATTTAAATTCGCCTCCCTCACCACCGCTATGCCCTCGACAGTTTCTCCGGGACGGTAGATATCCCTTTCCCCGTAAACGTAGGCCGTATATCCCCCGGCCGAGGGAACCGCCCCGCCCACGTCGAGCCCGGAGGTGTCTATTTTCATATTTTCAAGAAGGAGGAAACTGAAATCCCCGGCCTTCTCAACCGTGACCATGTAGGGTTTACTCTCCTTGAGCTTCTCCCCCATACCTGTCGCGCGGAATATGCCTTTCCCGTCGGTCAGCCCCTTAGCCACGACCTGGTTTTGCACACTGATTACCGAAACCTCGGCTCCAGGCACCGGATCGAGGCTCGAGAAAGAAGTCGCCCAGACTAAAAACTCGTCTTTGCCCTCTTTGGCCACTATCCCTATATCGGTGATAAGCACCCATTTCTGAATCCCATCATATTTACCCTCGGGCACTATCCCCACCTGATACAGCCCGGGTTCATTTTCCGGGACGTACTTTTTAAGGTTCAGCACGGTAGAAACCTGCCGGTTTAGCTTCTTCTCGATTTTAAAGCCCTTTTCATCAACGATACGGTCGCCGAAATAATCCCCGACGGCTCCCTGATAATACTCGTCCCTCCAGACCGAATAACCGTAGGATTGAAACAGAAAAAAGAGGTTGTTCAGATACACCCGGTCCACCGTTATATCGACTTTTTCAACGTTTATGGAGTCGAGCTTCACGGCGTGAGACCCCTTTGAATCGAGAAACATGCCCGGGCTTTCGAATTCTATCCCGGGTTTCAGGTCTGAAAATTGAATCTCCTTTTTGTATTCATGCCTGAGCACCGCGTCGTCGTAGGCCGGAAGCCCTCCGGAAATTGAAAGACGGTATTTTTTGCCCGGAACGAATTCCCCGGTCAGCGCCAGATTGTTCTGAACTCTCTTTACCGTATGTTTAACTTCGGGCTCTATCGATATGTAGTCAGCGGCAATTTCAGGCTTTACCGCTGAGGAGAATCCGATAACGATTGAAGATTTGGGATATTCCGCCTTCGGAGTGACGCTCCTTACGGCAAGCTTGTCTTTGGAGCCGAGTGGTATTTTTTGAATGTAGTCCTCTCCCAGCCCGACATTACCCTCTGCGGGAGTGAGATCCCCGACGATAATCAATTCGAGCTCCCTTTCACCCGCCGTTTTCTCGACAGGGACGCTCTTCCACCTGACGGACGAATTCCAGTAGTCGGTTATGAGCTTGACCGGAATCTCCTTTTCCCCGTCGTCTTCGTCACCCCCGGGCTCGATAAGCTTTATCTTTCTCGCCAGAACTTTCGGATCAACCGGATAGTTAAAATCCAGTTTGCCGTTAAGTGTTACGGTATTTTTCCTGTCCGGTACGGGCTCTTCCTCAACCGTAGACTGAACCAGCTTGAACTTATCCGTCCTTATCTCGAACTCGGTTTTGCCCCCCAGCCTCTCCCCGCGCTTCAAGAAATTCCCGGCAATGAGAGAGATCGTATAATCCGTAGCCATGTTGAATCCGTAAGACGCCTCAAATCTCAAAACATTAGGGCTTTTCCAGAGCCACGAGCCGTTTACGGGAGGGCTGATAGTGCCGGGATCGCGGCCCAGAATCTCGCCGCTCTCATTCTCGCCAACAGGCTTATTAAATACGAAATCGACAAACCTGTTGTCCTCCTTGTCGAGCTTGACCTCGACCACCCTTACCCCCCGGCCCTCAGGCGCTTGCGCGGGTTTTTCAGATTCGGGTCCGGTAAAATTGTTTTTTACCAGCATGAATCCCATTACGAGGGCAATCGCAACAAGTAGAACAATAGCCGCGTTTCTCGGATCTTTTATATCCCGCATTCTGTTTTTATCGGATGTATCGCCCATTTCTCGCTCCTGTCTTTTGGCCTGAATAAATTACGAACCGCGGTCTCATGTACGCATGAAGCCGATATTAGATTATAAAATATAGTTGAGAAAACTAAATAATGTTTAACCGGGGCAAGACATAAATCAAAAAGCGCTTCTGAAAACTCAAACCCCTTTATATTGATTAAAGATATATCCGCTACATAATATTAGGACAAATAATTTTTTAAACGCTCTTATGAAAAAACTGAAAAATAAAGTCGCGCTAATAACCGGGGGCGGAACGGGAATAGGAAAAGCCACGGCGCTTCTCTTCGCAGAGGAGGGAGCGAACGTGGTTATCACCGGACGCACCGAAAAGACACTCGATGATGCGGTCCGGGAAATGAGCGGCGACGGACTGTATATAGACTATCTCGTAAGCGACGTCTCGGTGGAAGCAGACTGTAAGAGCGCCGTCGATAAGACGGTAAATAAATTCGGGCGGATCGATATATTATTTAATAACGCGGGCGTGTGTTACAGAGCCAACACTCACGAAACCACAAACGAGCTCTGGGACGAGACATTCGACGTTAACGTAAAAGGCGTTTATTTCATGTCCAAATACACGATACCCCGTATGATTGAAGAGGGTTCCGGCTGTATTGTAAACAACTCATCCATACTGGGACTGAAAGCGTCGCCTGCGGGTTTCGCGGCCTACAGCGCCTCAAAGGGCGCGGTAAATCAGCTCACCCGGAGCATGGCGCTCGAGTACGCCGACAGGGGAATCCGCGTAAACGCCATTTGCCCCGGAACCATATATACGCCTATGGTAGATAAGCTATTCGAAGAATGGGAGGACAGGGAGGCGGGCGAAAAACGCTATATATCGGTTCACCCCATCGGCCGCCTTGCCCAGCCGGAGGAAATAGCAAACGCCGTTTTATACCTCTGCGACGACAGGGTTAAATTCATCACGGGCGCGATGCTTTCCGTAGACGGGGGGCTGAGCGCGAAATAATCTGGAACTAAAATCAAAGTCTTCAAATATGGAAGCCCAATCAGGAGCCGAGTAAAGAGAGTATTTGGACACCTGCCCGAACCCGATTACCGGGAAAGACGGCCGATCACCTTTTCGTATCTAAAAAGCCATTCATAGTTTTTATCCCCCTAGCTCGGTATTTGAATCGGATTTCATGCTTTAGTATTAATACTTTAGTATTATAACGTAATATCAATTAAACCTTTTATATTGGAAGAAATTAAGTCTTGATAGAGTACGGAAACATAGACTAACATAATTGCAGGGGGCGGGTACATGAACAAGACATACGGTTTCACTGATTTGGCACTATATTCAACATTGTTCGCGGGACTACTGGTAGCGTTGTTATCATAGCTTAACTACATCTTGCCTTTTGCTTCTCTTAAACCCTCTTAACTTCCCTACGGGATTTAGGAGGGTTTTTTTTGCCCCAAATAATGATCCTTATTTCCCGGAGGCGCATTCAGCGTGCTCTACCGTTCCATTCCCCACTCAGCATGCCGTACACCAGGTGATCGACGTAATGGTCATAGAGCCACTCGGCATCTCTGATAACGCCTTCTTTCCTGAATCCAAGATTCTCCGGAATCGCCCTGCTCCTTGAATTTTCCACAGCGCACCTGATCTCGACACGGTTTAGTCCCAGATTTCCGAAGGCATAGTCAATTAACGACCTGCAGGATTTCGTCATTATACCCTTCCCCTGATACGACTCGGCAAGCCAGTATCCTATAGATGTAGAATGATTCAGCCAGTCTACTTTGTGAAGCCCGATTACACCCGCGAGCTTGCCCGTGTGCCGGATAACGAGCTGCAGGCCCGTATTCTGTTTAAACTGTATATCGCTGTGCTTTATGAAATCGATCGTGTTCTGAAGGTACTTGTTGCTGTCGAGCCACGGGAGCCACTTACGAAGATATTCCCTATTGTCCTCTATCAATTCGAAGAGTTCATCCGCGTGGCTCGGGTTTAACAGCTCGAGCTCAAGATAATTTTCGACCCTCAGTATAAACTGACCGCTCATATCTATATTCACCCCGGACCTAACCGCCATGAACGACCTGCTTTAAAGCCCTGCTCAAACCCCCGGGATCGTTGGTGCCGATCCTGTAATTCCTGCCGTCCTTCATCCGAATCTCGACCGCGCTCAAGCCCGATACGTTATAGAGCCAGCCGTGAGGGGTCTTCCTGATCCCCCATCCGTAGTACCAGGGGTTGCGTACAACTTCATACGACTCAATTTCCTCAATCGGAAACTGCTTTCGAATGAGACCGACGCCGAACCGGATAGATATATTCTTTCGGTCCACCTCAACCTGTAAAACGGCAAACAGTAAAAAACCAACGACTAGTAGAATTAAAACCACGAGAAAAAACGGGTTTAGACCGTGTATGTATAAAAAGTTGGCAACTATAAAAATCCCGAGCCCTATCACGATTAACATTAAATATCCTATTTGCGAGTGTTTATAATATGCAGACAATTTAAAAGACCACCTTCATAAAAAAATGTTTTCAGCCTGCGCTTCCAGGGGACTGAAACGGGTTTATACCGAATTCGCCCTCAGGGGCCGATAATTTTCTGTACATCCATGCCATCGCGACTATGGTAGTCGGTACGGTGGCGAATAACCCTATTACGAAAACCAGCGCGCCCGCGATGTTAATCAGGCCCAGTAGCAACAAAAAGCCGAACAGCTCCCACTTGATGCCCTGGGTGATTTCCGAGCTCCTCTTAAGTGACTCTACGGGGCCCAGTCCCTTATCGACAATCAGATAAACGACATACTGATACTTAATTATCCATATAATTCCCGGAACAATTAATAACAGAAACCCGACTGCAACAATCAATACGTACAGGAAATAACCGGCCGCGAATTTAAAGAATAACGAAGCGTCGAACGATATAACCTCTGAAATGCCTCTCCTGTCATTATCGCAAAATTTCAATGCGATTTTAATTACGACTAGATTTATCACCAGACTGGCGAAGAGGGAACCCAGGCTGAATACAAGAGAGAAAATCGGGAGGCGGTTTTCGAACAACCCCGAAAAGACGCTGAAAAACGCGTTCACCGTAAAAATTACTATTAACAATACGATAAAAAAGCCGAGGTTGGCCCTCATCGTATCCCAGCCGTAGCGTATGGAATCTGTAACCGGAACTCTTTTCACACTCATTGTCTCTCCTCACCTCTCTGGGAAACAGCAAGGCAAATGTTTAATCCCGTATAATGCTAAAGACCGCCTCGAACAATTTACCCGCTATGATCTTTTTTTGCAGCCCCTTGCAGCCGACAGAAAAATACGCTTGAACGGATAGAACACCGGGTCAGAAGGATACAATTCCCCGAGCCTTGTAATGTACGTATCCAGAAAAGGCCTGTGAAGCCGCCCGGGCAAACGGTCGAAGTAGGGCAGGAGCGCCGTGCCTGAAAGCCAGTCCGCTACGGCTTCGGCATCGGGCAGAACATGGGCGAATACCTTCTCGAAAACGTTTATGTCGGTGCCGCCGCTTTTGTGGAGAAGCTCCGCGTAGCGGGTTATCGAGAGCACCGGCGACTCTCTTGTCCAGCCGCCGAGCGCCTCACGAAACGGTTCTTCCCGCGCGATTTCACGTATAAGCGACTGGGTCGGATGACGATGGTTCGAGGGAAGCTGCACTGCTATCTGGCCGCCCGGATTTAACATCGAAAAGAGTTTCGGAATTAGCCGGGAATGGTTATCCACCCACTGTATCGCCGCGTTTGAAAAGACGAGATCCCACTTGCCTGTGATAGCCTCAATTGAACCAGGCTCAAAGCGGACCCCGCTTCTCTCCCTAGTTTTTGCCACCGCAAGCATCTCCGGGGAGGAATCGATACCCACGATATCGCTCCCGGGGAGCATTTGCGCGAGCCTGAGCGTGAGCTCGCCCGTGCCGCACCCCAAATCGACTACCTTAAGCCCCTCTTTAACCTCGATCAACTTCATGAGGTCTTCGAAAGGAGCGAATCTCTCTTCTTGAAACTTGTGATAAATTTCAGGATCCCAGGACATGGTATTTATATTTACCGATAGAATTTTCAAAATAAAAATACTTCAATTACCCGGCAACTTCCACGAAATACAAATAAAAAATAATATGTTATCATTCTTGCCCGTCTTGGGCTGTATATATAACAGAAGAATAATTATTAGCCGGAGAATAAATGTACAAATTTCTATTTATAGCCCTGGGCGGAGCGGCGGGAGCGCTGCTCCGCTATTCAGTGTCGGGAGCCTCTTATAAATATATGGGCGGACTTCTGCCCTGTGGCACGCTCGTCGTTAACCTCGCGGGCTGTTTCGCGATCGGCTTTCTCTGGCAGGCGTTTGAGTTCCTGACATCCTCACCGAACATGAGGGCGTTTATATTCGTCGGAATCCTGGGCGCATTCACGACATTCTCCACCTACGGTCTCGAAACCTACAATCTATTCAGGGAAGGCGAGTTAAAATACGCGCTTCTCAACATAGCCGCGAGCAACATTCTGGGACTGGGACTGGTATTCGCCGGCTTTATCGCGGCCCGCTACCTGTTCAGCGTCTTGAGATAGGAGATAAAAATGAACAATACTGACGAAGGAATGCTTCTTAGAATCTTTATAGGGGAAACCGACCGTTACAAGGGGCTTGCGCTATACGAGCAGATTGTGCGCAAAGCTAGGGAGCTGCACCTTGCGGGTGTAACAGTCACAAGGGGGATTATGGGATACGGAGCCGACAGTGAAATTCATACGGCCAAGATCCTCCGCCTCTCCGAAGACATGCCGGTTATCATCGAGATAATTGACACGGAGAGCAACCTGAAAAAAATACTGCCTTTCCTGGATGAGAGCATAGATGACGGCTTTGTTACGATGGAGAAGGTCAAAATAATAAAATACAGAAAGTAATCAAGACCCAAAACCGTTTAAATAAAGGCTATATTCACCGGCGCTGCAAATCCCGGCTTGATGCCTATATATAACTTATTTAAACTACTTGTTGTATACAGGGTTAAGGATAACTTAAATGAAGATTGCTGTAGGAAGCGATGAAAGAACACACCTTACGGACTTCGTAATAGAAGAGCTCAGAGAGAGGGGAGTCGAAGTGGAGCTTCACGGACCCCTCAAGGGCGAGGGTCTTCAGTGGACGGATGTGGCCGAGGAGGTCTCGGAAAGGGTAAAGGAAGGGGCGTGTGAACAAGGAATACTATTTTGCTGGACAGGTACAGGGGTAAGCATGGCGGCCAATAAGGTGCCGGGGATAAGAGCGGCCCTGTGCGCCGACGCGAAAACAGCCGAAGGGGCCAGGAAATGGAACGACGCCAACGTTCTTGCGATGAGTCTAAGGGCGACTTCCCAGATCGTGGCAAAAGAAATACTGGACGCGTGGTTCGGCTCCGAGCCCGAAGAGGAAGAAAAGCCCAACATCGATAAAGTCAGCAGGATTGAAGAGAAATACTTCAAATAATACCTTGACCCTTTAGAACAAATTGGAGAAAGAGAATGAGAAGTGACGGTTATAACATTGCCATAGCTGGCGCGACCGGAGCAGTCGGACAGGAGATGATGCAGATACTGAGGGAAAGGAATTTTCCCGTAAAGGAGCTAAGGCTGCTTGCATCCGAGCGGTCTGCCGGGAAAGAAGTCGAATACAACGGCAGTAAGCTTGAAATCAGGAAGCTCGACGAGAATTCGTTTTCGGGGATCGATATAGCCCTCCTCTCTGCGGGAGGGGCGAGAAGCAGGGAATTCGCACCGGCCGCCGTTGACTCCGGGGCGGTCGTGATCGATAACAGCTCCGCGTTCAGGCTTGAAGAAGACGTACCACTGGTAATCCCCGAGATAAACCCGCACGCGGCGGCAGGTTATAAAAAACGGGGCATAATAGCGAATCCCAACTGTACGACGGCTGTGACGGTCATGGCCCTTAAGCCCCTTCATGATCTGGGGAAAATAAAAAGGGTAGTGGCATCGAGCTATCAGGCTGTCTCGGGGGCGGGCGCCCAGGCAATCGAGGAGCTAAGGAGCCAGACCCTCGCGTGGGCTAATTCGGAAGAAATGCGCGCAAGCACCTTTCCCCATCAGATAGCGTTTAACCTTCTCCCGCACATTGACAGTTTTCTCGAAAACGGATACACAAAAGAGGAGATGAAGCTCCACCACGAGACAAGGAAGATACTCGAGGACGAGTCGATAACTTTGACGGCGACAACCGTAAGGGTTCCGGTTTTCAGGGCGCATTCAGTCGCGGTCAATATTGAGACCGAAAATAAAATAACCGTAAAAGACGCGAGAGAGGCCCTCAACAACTTTCCCGGAGTTAGGGTCATTGACGAGCCGCAGAACATGAAATATCCGATGCCGATTGACGCCGCGGGCAAGGATGAGTGTCTCGTCGGAAGGATAAGGGAAGACTACACCGTGCCGTCGGGACTTAGTTTCTGGGTCGTAGGGGATCAGCTTAGAAAAGGCGCCGCACTCAACGCTGTGCAGATTGCGGAGCTTCTAATCAGAGACTATATATAAAAATGATCGTCAATGCGCTAAAGAACTTCATCGGTATTTTCGGGACCAGGAACTATACGGAGCTGCCTCAGAGTATAGAGAAGGGTCTTGAGAAATATTTAAATAACGGGGAGAGAATCCTATTTACTCTGCTTGACTTCAGAGCCATATACAAGGCCCCCACATTTCTCGAAAGCAACACTTTCTTTAACTCCTGGTTCATACTCACGAACAACAGAATTATAATCGCCAGAAACTCCTCCGGGTTTAAGCGGTTCAGAGACATCCCCCTTGATACCATTACGCAGATTTATTCCGAGCTTGACAGTACGGACCCGAAAATAACGATTAGCTCGCCCGGGAACGAGGACGTCATAGAGTTTCCTAAGCAGGCTTCCCCACACTGCGCGACACTGGAGAAATCACTCCGGGACGCGATTGAAAACGCCAAGAGTTCCCACAGGGAACCGGCTGACAGGGATTTCATATTCTGTCCCAAGTGCGGAAGCCGGACGCTTAAAACCGGGCATTTCTGCTCGGAGTGCGGATCCAGGCTTAAAACGGATTAAAACTGCTCTCACCGGCGCAGATAATCCCCGCCGGTTAAAATCACAGGATATGCTCCTTGATTTAAGCCGCATCTCAAATATAATGAGAATGCATTAAGCTCAGGAGGTTTTGAATGATTCACGGCTCTCTCGTTGCAATAGTTACCCCGTTTAAAAATGGAAAAATCGACGAGGACGCGCTCAAGGAACTTATCGAGTTTCAAATCGAGAACGGAACGCACGGCATAGTGCCGTGCGGCACGACCGGAGAATCCCCTACCCTGTCCCACGAAGAGCACGAGTACGTCATAGATCTCACGGTCAGGACCGTAAACAAGAGGGTGCCCGTGATAGCGGGAACCGGCTCTAACAGCACCAAAGAGGCCATCAGACTCACGAGGTTTGCCGAAGAGATAGGAGCCGATGCCGCACTTCTTGTAGTGCCGTACTACAACAAACCCACACAGGAGGGGCTATATCTCCATTTCAAGCAAATCGCCTCACAGCTGAGTATTCCGATAATCCTCTACAATATCCCCGGACGCTCGGGGGTAAACATGAGCCCGGAGACCATAGCGAGACTGGCAGGCGAGTGCAGGAATATAATAGGAGTCAAAGAGGCCTCGGGCTCACTCCCTCAGGCAAGCAAAATCCTTCATCTATGCGGACCGGACTTTCTCCTGCTCTCGGGCGAAGACGCGATAAACTTTCCCCTGCTCGCAATCGGCGCGAGAGGCTTTATCACCGTAACAGCAAACATCGCTCCCCGTGAAGTCGCCGACCTCTACAATCATTTCGTAAAAGGTGAATTCGAAAAGGCAAAAGAATTTCACTACAAACTTCTTCCCCTGAACGAGGCGCTCTTTCTGGAAACCAATCCGATTCCGGTTAAGGCCGCGCTTAGCATGATGGATAAAATCGCTTACGAATACAGGTATCCGCTATGCAGGATGTCCGAGGAGAACTATGAGATGCTCAGGAGTGCCGTTGAGAATTACGGCCTGCTAGGCTAGAGTTGAGCGGTATATTAAAATAGACATAGTGCATTGAGTTTTTTAGGCAGCGTAAACGCGACTTAGATAAATCGGCTGATATGAGTCCCCCGGACCTGTTGATAGAAAAAGAATTATGGGCTAAGAGAAAAATACCTGCAGGAGTGGATGAGGCAGGCAGGGGACCTCTTGCGGGGCCTGTTGTAGCGGCCGCCGTTATTTTGCCCGAGGGCTGCTCGATTGAAGGGATAGACGATTCCAAAAAACTATCTCACCCGAGAAGAAAAGCCGTTCTGGAGAAAATTACCAAAACGGCTGTGTCTGTAGCCGTAGGGATAGTGGAGCCTGAGAAAATCGACGAGATTAATATCCTGAGAGCCTCCCTTATAGCAATGGAAATCGCGGTTAATAATCTCGTAACGAAACCCGACTTCCTGCTCATAGACGGGAACCAGAGGATTTCGCTTCTTATACCGCAGGAGACGATAATAAAGGGCGATTCAAGGTGCTCCTCCATAGCGGCCGCGTCCATACTGGCCAAGGTCACGAGAGACTCGATTATGGAGGAGTACGATAATCTTTACCCCGAATATAACTTCAGGAGCCACAAAGGCTATCCGACAAGGGAACACTTTGAGGCTATAAGAAAATACGGCCCCTGCCCTATCCACAGGAAAACCTTCAGGGGCGTACTCTGACTATCCGCTAAAAGCTCCGGGCGCTTTGATCACTCCGCTACTTTTACGGATTCAATGACAACATCTTCCTGAGGGACATCTCCCATCATTCCCTTATTGCCCGTTTCCACAGCGGCAATCTCGTCCACTACATCCATCCCGTCCACGACCCTGGCGAATACGGCGTATCCGTAATCCCTTACACCGTTATCCAGAAAGCTGTTGTCCGCAAGATTTATAAAAAACTGCGAAGTGGCGCTGTCCACGACCTGAGTACGCGCCATGGCAAGCGTTCCCCGTTCGTTTTTAAGCCCGTTTTCCGCCTCGTTTTTAATCGGCGCTTTAGTGGATTTCTGATCTAAATCCGGCGTAAAACCTCCGCCCTGTATCATGAAATTCGGTATGACACGGTGAAATACAGTCCCGTCGTAAAACCCGTCATTGACATAACCGAGGAAATTCTCGACCGTAATCGGGGCCTTATCCTTATAAAGCTCGATTTTTATATCCCCTTTGGATGTCGACATTATAACCATAGGGTTGCCTCCTTCTGCTTCGCTTGTATTATTTTTGTTGCTTTCGCCTTTTGATTGCTCCTGTTTAGTGTCCGCGCCGTCCGACTGGACGTTTGCGGTCTCGTTTTGTTTGCAGCCGATAGCGACCATAATCGCCGGAATTAAAAACGTAATAAGGAAAATTCTTGTCGCGTAACTCAGAACCTCTGCTCCCTTGGACAAAGAATCGGATTTTAATCTGGCTCCCATAATTTTGCTCCTCCTCGATCTTGTTCTCGGCCCCTAAAGTTAAAGCATTACATATCGGGTGTCAAACGAATTCGCGATCCATACAAACCGGATTTGAATCATGCCGGGTCCTCTGTTAAAGTGATTCCTCTGATTAAAGAGACGGACGAAGGTGAGCCAAATGAGCAGGATTGAATTCGGCGTGATGATGCGTCAGCAAAAGATCGAATTCTCACAGATACTCGAAACCGCCGGGCTCTGTGACGAGCTCGGGTACGACTCGATATGGTTCTACGACCACATACTCGGCATGGGCGGTATCGAGCTCGATATATACGAGGCATGGACGTTGATGTCAGCCCTTTCCACGGTTACGTCAAACACAAGACTGGGCACGATGGTGCTGTGTAATTCATTCAGGCCGCCCGCGCTTCTGGCAAAAATGGCCTCCACGCTCGACGTTATCTCGGGCGGGAGGCTGGAGTTCGCAATCGGCGCGGGATGGTTCGAACCCGAGTACAGGGCATACGGCTACGAGTTCCCCGATGACGCAGCAAGAATTGAGCAGCTCGCCGAGTCCGTAAAAATTATAAGGGCTATGTGGACCGACGAGAAGCCCTCTTTCGAGGGCGTCCACTACCGGATAGAAGACGCGTACTGTAACCCGAAGCCAGCGCAGAAACCCCACCCTCCAATTACAATAGGGGGCGCCGGGGAAAAACTCCTGCTCCGCGTGGTGGCGGAGCTCGCCGACGAGTGGAACTGCCCGGCAAACCACGCGGGAGCTTACGATAGAAAGCTTAAAGTGCTGAAGAGCCACTGTGAAGCCGCCGGAAGGAATCCCGACGAGATTAAAATATCCCAGCAGACCGTATGCGTGCTGGCCGGGGACGAGGCCGAGCTGAGCGAAAAACTCCCAAAAGCCCAGAGACGCTACGGGTTCTTCGGGGATATTGAGAAAATAGGCATTGTCGGAACGCCGGACCAATGCATAAAAAAAATAAAAGAGAACGAGGAAAAGGGCATTACAAAATACACTATCTTCTTCTCGGACATCATGAACCACGATACCCTGACATTCTTCGCGAAAGAGGTAATGTCCGCTTTTTAAAAAAAGGGAGGTCATCCTTCCTTTTTCGCGAACTCGTCCACTTTACTCGCGAACTCGTTCGCAAACCTGCTTATCATATCGGAGAGCTCCTGGTTGTTCGTCGCCCTCTTGTAGGTATCCGCCATCTTCATCAGGGTGAAATAGAAATGCGCGTTCATCTCTCCCACTTCCATCTCGTTCGTCCAGAGATCGATGCTCATCGTGTTTTTCTCGCCCCTGTCCCACATCGAAATCATAAGGGAATCGCAGGGCATAAAACCCTCGAAATCCGCCTCTGTCGCGCTCCAGTATATTTCGTCAGGCACGTCGTTTTCATCGAGCTTAATAAGAAATTTGATCTCGGCATCTTTAGACATTTAACACTCCGGATAACTATTATTTAGTCGACTCCCCAGAAGTCGGGCTTGCGTTTTTCCATGAACGCCCTGGCCCCTTCGACCATCTCGGGAGCCTTCATGAAGAACCTTGCGAGCTCGAGGCCGTGCGTGATCTGCGGATGAGCCATGTCGGAGGCGAAGTTTATCTGAAACTTGGCAATCCTCAGCGACTGGCGGCTCTTCTGAAGGAGGCTCTGACACCAGGCGCCGACTTCCCTATCGAGGTCCTCCCTGGGCACGACCTTGTTTACCCAGCCCATATCCATCGCTTCCTGAGCGGTGTAACGGTCGCAGAGATAGACAATCTCCCTCGCTTTTTTATCCCCCACGGAATGCTGAAGCTGCTGCAGGCCGTACCATATGGGGGCGCTTCCGACCAGAGGCCCCGCCTGGGCGAATACGGAGGTGTCTGAGGCGATTGTCAGGTCGCAGAGCATATTGAGCTCGTTTCCGCCCCCCACGCAATATCCGTCCACCCTCGCTATAATGGGCTTCCCGCAGCACCGCATGGCCGTAGCAAGCCTGTAATGGACGAGCATGAACTTCGCGTCCACCTTCTTCTTGGGATCGCCTATCCAAGACAGGTCCCCTCCCGCCGAAAAAGCCTTGCCCCCCGCTCCGGTGAGAACAATGACCCCTATTTTATCGTCGAGCCAGGCGTCCTCAATAGCCATAGCGAGCTCTTCCCTCGTTTGTGTGTTAAGGGCGTTCCGTACCTCCGGGCGGTTAATCGTTACATAGGCGACCTTTCTCTTTTTCTCGTAGAGAATGTTCTTGAGCTCAAGGCCGGGCTTCTTTCTTCCCGTTCCGGTCCCGCCCGCAGTTTTTTTCACATTTGCCGTTTGTTTTTTTGCCATGATGCTTCCTCCTCGTATTATTATAGACCAACACAATTTTCACATTGCAATCGAGGACATGTCAAATAAAGGTTCCGGAACCGGAAGGAAATATTAACGTCAAGATAAAATTAGCGGGAGTGAACTAATAAGCCTGTACGGGGCATAAAATTTATGCAAAAATTATTACCAGGGGAGCTTGTTCATAAGAGGGGCTATGTGAGGGCCGAAAAGAGCGACTGTGGCGATCAAGGCGATAAACCCCGCCACCCCTAGGCATAGCCCGATAACCGCTCCCTGTATGATCATATCAAGATGTCTTTCGTCCATTAACGTCCTCCCGTCCTGGTTTAATCTTGCTCTTCATAGAAAGGATCCCCGGTCGTATGATGAACCTCGGCTTTCCCCCCGAAGAAGGGGTCACCCACGGGTATCGAAGGAAACTCTCTCATAAACATTAAGAATGTCATTATAAAGGCGCCGAGGAATCCGAGCGTAATGAGTATCTGCACTATACCGATGTCAATCGTGTTCGAATAGGAAGGGGCTACGAGCACGTACTTTTCAAGCAGAAACCCCGTGAGCGACACGGAAGCTATGAACACGACTATCGGTTTTATTATCTTGTTCGTCCTCGGTATCAGCGAGACGAACGGGAATATAAAACAGCAGGTGAGAACCGCCCAGGAAAGAGACCTGAACGGCTCGTCCTTTACCCTCTTTATGACGAAAACCGTCTCTTCCGGCATGTTCGCGTACCATATCGGAAGCAGCTGTGAGAAAAACAGGTACACCCAGAACAACGAAAAACCCTGCAGGAGTTTTCCCATGTCGTGGTATTTGTTATCGTCGAGGTATTCTTCGAGACCCAGTCTTCTTCTCAGCATAATAGAAAGAATAATAGTTGTTCCTATGGCCGCTACAAAGCTGGCCATGAAATAGTAGGGTCCGAACAGGGTGCTGAACCAGTGGGGATCGAGCGACATCATAAAATCCCAGGCGAAAAAGCTGAATACCACAGCGTACAGTAAAATAACCGCCGGCGCGAATTTGCCGATTTTGAGCCAGATATCCTTTCTCTCTTCCTCGCCAGTCCACCCCGAGGATATCCATCCGGCAAGACCGGTTAACCTGTCGCCGACGCCTCCGAGGTCCTGCCTGAGGGAGTAATAAAGATAGAACATGCTGACTATAATGAGAATAATGAAGCCGATAACGTTGCGCCCGAACACGAACTGCATGTTGAGCCATACGTCTTTGGGATGATGGTAGTGCTCCGTCGCGTAGGGCAGAATATAATCCCTTCCCGCGAATACCACTAAAAGAAGAATAAAGGATATGGGGATAAAAGAGCCGAGCCCTTCGCTTACGCGCAGCAGCGGCCTGGCCCACCTCGCGTTGGTTATCCGGAGTATGCATGAAAACACTATTCCGGCTTGAGCTATTCCGGTCCAGAAGAGAAAATTAATCAAAAACGCCTGCCACGCGCCCGCGGGGTCAGAGCCCAGGATTTTGAGCACGAAAGTACCGAAGCCTATAACGGCTATCGCAAGAAAAATATATATACCCAAAACCGGTATACGGGATCTTTTGGCAAGTATTTCTTCTCTAATTTGTTGATCCATCTTCCTGAACGCTCTCCTCTGCTGTGTCCTTCTCTTCGGCCTGGTCCGGTTCGGGTTTGGGGTCAGGGTTTCCCTGAAGCTTCCTCACATAGTTGACTACGTCCCATGCTTCTTCCGCCGTTATGCTCTCCCGGTAGCTCGGCATCATTACCTTTCCGCCGTATCTTATATATGCGTATATGTATCCGTCCGTTCTTCCTATGACTCCGGGGGATGCCAGGTTCAACGGATAAAATCCCCTTTTGATTACAGGTCCGTCTCCCTTCCCCTCCGGTCCGTGACAGACAATGCAGTATGTATTGTAAGCTTCCTGCCCGTTTTCAACCGATTCCGGTGTCGCGGGAACGGGATTTCGGGTAATCAGCTCAAAGTCTTCTCTGGGCAGGGGTTCTATTCTAAAACCCGTAGTGGATACGGAGAGCTTCGGGTAGATAACGGGCTCTTCATATGGGACTATCGAAGGCTGTATCCACATATCGAAGTTCCATGGAAACGCGCCCGCCTCGGACACACCGAAGAAGGTGAACATCAAAACTACCAGCAGATAATATTTCATATTCTTAACGAACAATCCTGTTTTACCTCCTGAGAGACTGCGTGGGTGCTCAGACACCGTCTACCTTGATTTCTTCAGCCCCCTCGGAATTGAAAATCTCCTCAACCTTTTTCACTTTATCCTTGGCGCATGTAACCATAACTCCGAACTTATCCTCCGAGAATCTCGGGTCATACATACTCTTCGGCGTATTCCGTCTGAGGCGCGAGTTTATCAGAAGACCCAGCAGCGTGGAAAGGGCTCCGATAAGAATAGTGAGCTCGAAGATAATTACTATGTACGGCGGGATGGAAACTATGGGCTTCGCGCTCACGGAAATCGGCCAGTCGGTGGAGGTAAGCACTGTAAAACCCACGCCGCACGCCGCGCCCAGCATCGCGCCGAAAAGGGTGAAGAAACGGACTATGCTCTCAGGCTCGTCCATGACATGCTCGATTTCATGATTAGGCATGGGTGAGAAAACCCGCAGGTTCTTGAAGCCTTCGTTTTTTAGCTTCTTTACGGCATTGACCGTAACGTCAAGGTATGAAAATATCCCGAGTACTCCCTGATTATCCATTATCTTTTGCCTCCTTCCTTGGCACCGGCAAAATTTCCTTTATCTCGGCGATCGAAACCGCGGGAAGAGTTTTAATAAAAATAAGGAAGAACATAAAAAACCAGGCAAAGCTTCCTACCGTTATACCCAGCTCCACCCATGAGGGTTTGTAAATACCCCATGCCGCGGGGTCGAAACCGCGGGAAAGAGAAATAACGATGATATTAAACCTTTCGAACCACATACCGATGTTGATAAAAATGGACATAATGAAGAGAATCTTGATATTCCTTCGCACACTCTTGAACCAGAGAGGAATCGGCACAATCACGTTGCATACAACCATTATCCAGTAAAATAAAGCGTATTCGCCGGTAGCCCTGTAGTAAAACTGTCCCCACTCGTAAGGGCTTCCGCTGTACCAGGCCATGAAGAACTCGACGCCGTAGGCGTAGCCCACTATGAGGGAAGTCAGAATAATAAGCTTGGCCATTCCGTCGTAGTTATCGAGAGTTATGTACTGCTCGAGCCTGAATATCTTTCTTATCGGCACGGTGAGCGTAATAACCATTGCGAGACCCGAAAATATGGCCCCGGCCACGAAATAGGGGGCGAAAATAGTGGTATGCCATCCGGGTAGATTGGACATTGCGAAGTCCCAGGAAACGACGCTGTGCACCGAAAGCACAAGAGGCGTAGCGAATGCAGCGAAGAAAAGATAGGCCCTTGTATAGTGAAGCCATTCCCAGTTGGACCCCTTCCAGCCCAGAGAAAGTATCGAGTATGCTATCTTGCGGGGGACCTCCTTAACCCTGTCCCTTATGGCCGCTATATCGGGGATCATACCCACGAAGAAGAACACAGAGCTCACCGTAAGGTAGGTGCTCACGGCGAAGACGTCCCAGAGGAGAGGCGACTTGAAGTTCACCCACAGCTCCCTCTGATTCGGATAGGGGAAGAGCCAGTAGAAAAACCAGGGTCTTCCAAGGTGAATAATCGGGAACAGTCCCGCTGTCAGTACCGCAAAAACGGTCATAGCTTCGGCAATTCTATATATGGACAACCTGAAATTAGCCCTGAAAAGAAAAAGTATTGCAGAAATCAATGTGCCCGAGTGCGCAATACCTACCCAGAAAACAAAGTCGGTGATGTAAACGCCCCAAAACACCGGGTGCCTGTAGCCCGCGACTCCAAGACCCGTATATACCTGATAGAGAAAACAGAATAGTCCGAACCCGACCAGCCCCAGCGTGGGCAGGAACAGGGCCAGCCACTTTACGGTAGGCTTATCCAGCATGCGTATTATATCTTCGTTAACCTTTGCGTAGGTTAATGACGTTTGCTCACTCATTATGACTTATCCCACTTTACTTTTTTTAGATACGTAATCGCCGGCTGCGTATTAATCGGCTCGAGCACTTTATAGCCCCTGTCGTCATGCGAGAGCTTAGAAGCCCTGGTTTCCGGCTCCAATAGATTTCCAAACACTATCGCCTCCGCCGGACAGGCCTGCTCGCATGCGGTTTTTATCTCCGCGTCGAGCACATCCCGGCCCTTGTCCTTGGCCTGATCCTTCGCATAATTTATCCTCTGAACACAGAACGTGCATTTTTCCATTACACCCTTGTCTCTAACAGTCACATCGGGGTTAAGCTGCCAGTTAAGGGGCTCCGGCAATTTATATGAGAACCAGTTGAACTTCCTTACTTTATACGTGCAGTTATTCGAGCAGTACCTCGTCCCTACGCACCTGTTGTAAACCATACCGTTCAGGCCCTCGGGATTGTGGTAGGTCGCGTACACAGGGCAGACCGGCTCGCACGGGGCGTTTCCGCACTGCTGGCAGAGCATGGGCAGGAATCTTGTCTCGAACCCCGCCCTGTTGTCCGATTTTTCAAAGTACCTTTCAATCCTGATCCATGCCATGTCGCGCCTCTTGGCGACAAGGTCCTTACCGACGAACGGTACGTTGTTCTCAGCGTAGCATGCGGTAACGCAGGCTCCGCAGCCTACGCATTTCTGTAGGTCGATTGCCATGCCCCAGCGGTATCTGCTGTATTTCCTGGGGGGATAAAAATCCCCTTCAGGATGCTCTTCGTGATGTATGCCGTGCTCAAGCTCACTGAGCGTGACCTCCTGCGCGACCATTCTGTCATGCTGCGTCGTCGTGTACTGCGTCTGAACGAATTGAGCGTGTCTGCCGGTCGCAGACGCGCTTACCCTTGTCGAAAACCAGGCAAATCCGCCGGACAATCTGTCGGTCGCAACAGGGAGCAGGTCGATGGGGTTAACCCCTCTGTCTTTAGCGTATCTTCCGTAACTCGTGTGCCCCTGTCCGATCATCACCGCAAGGGTATCGGGCCTTATTCCCTCATAAACATAGACCTGGGTTTCGATCGCTCCCTCGGGAGACTCTATCTTTACGAAATCCCCCAGCTTTACGCCGAGTTTCTTGGCCGTATCGGGATGTAATTCAACCCACGAATCCCAGACTCCGGTAGTGAGAGCATCGGGAAGCTCCTGAAGCCAGGGTTTGTTCGCCCCCCTTCCGTCGTAATACCTGTAAGAAGGATAAGCCATAAGGTAATACTCACCGTCGCCTTTGAACTCGGGCTCAGAGAATCTGACACCGGACAGATTTCCGGACTGTGACACCGCGGCGGGATTTACATCTTTATAGATGCCGCCCTTTTCCAGGGCGCTTTTCCAGAAGGACTCGAAATCCCCTCCGCCCGGAACAGAACCCCAGACCTTTTTCCATGAATCCCTTAAATAATCGTAATATGTCGCCTGTTTGAATTTATCCTTCATGCCTTCAAGCTCACCCGCTACGGAAAGGAGCACGTCGCCCGTCCCCTTCGTATTGTAAATGGGTGTCATTATCGGCTGTATCAACCCGTGGACACTTTGGCTGGGCACGTAATCTCCCCATGACTCCAGTGTCGTATTATCGGGAAGCACCAGCTGAGCGAGCTCGGTCGTCTCATCCATAAAGCTCGAAAAGCTCACTACCAAGGGGACCTTCTTGAGCGCGTCTTTAAAACCCATGGCCTTCGGAAGGGTGAAAACAGGATTTACATTATATATAAAAAGAAGCTCAATCTCATCGTTATTCATGGAATCGACAAGCGAGGATATGTCTTCAAAGGAGCTAACATCGGACAGAGTAAGGGTGTTTCCGAAATCGATTGTTTCTCCCACGTTACCGGCGACAGAATTGAGGATATTTATTGCGACCAGGGTTTCAGTCGCGTTTGTGGAAGTCGTGGCAGCCCCTCCGCCTATAGCCAGACTGGGCTGCATGGACGAGAATTCCCTGGCTATCCGTTTTATCGTATCCGCGGGAACATCGGTCATCGCGGACACTTCTTCCGGGGTGTATCTCCCCAGGGCCGAGGCAAGACCGCCGCCTCCCCTGGATAAACCCTCATTCACTATAACGTTCGCGATACCCAGCGCCAGAATAGCCTCAGTGCCCGGCTTTACGGCGACCCATTCGTCTGCGTTCGCGCCTGTGAGCGAGGCCCTCGGCTCTATATGTACGAATTTCCCCACGGATTTATCCTTGACGCCGTGCATTTTGCTGAACTGGCCGGTGTAAGAAACGGGAGAAATCCAGGTCTCGAGAAAGTCCGCTCCGAAGGAAAGCAGGTATTCGGTTTTGTCTATATTGTATGTCGGTATTTTATCTATTCCGAAAACTATACGGTTAGCCTCTTTTAAAGGCTCGTGCGCGAAGGTTTCATAGGAAAGGTGCTTTCCTCCCACCCCTTCAATCCAGTCTCCTATCAGCTCTCCCAGCGTGCCTGAAACGTGGTTGGACAGAAAGACGATTTTGTCTCCGTCGCCCCTTTTTCTTATCTCCTCGATTTTTTCAACGAGCAGTTTCTGCGCATTTTCCCAACCCGCGGGCTGAAGTCTGCCAGAGTCGTTTTTATGGAGCGGCGATCTTATACGGTCCGGGTTGTACAGACCCTGAAGCGTCGACTGCCCGCGCGCGCATGTGGCCCCGGCGTTTATCGGGTTCTCGGGGTTTCCCTCGATTTTGATCGCCCTGCCTTCCCGGTTTTTGACTATGATTCCGCACCCTGCGGGACATTCTCTGCATGTGCTTGCGTAGAAGTTGGGAATTCCCGGAATGATACCTTCAGGCGGAATAACGTAAGGGATTATTTGCTCGACAGGGTCGGAACAGGCTCCTGTTACGGCAGCCGTGCCTCCCGCGACACCTATAATTTTCAGGAAATCCCTTCTCTTTAAACCACCCTTCTTATCTTGAGACATCTCCTCCTCCAATTAATAATGGCAAGTCAGACAATCTTTAAGGTGCGTAAGCTCTTCGTGATCCTTCGCGTTTTCAGTATGGCACGTGATGCAAAAACCCATGTTGAGCCTCTCGACCTTGTGAACCTGATTCATATTCGCAACGTCCCCATGGCACTGAGCGCATTCGAAACCGCGCTGAATATGTCTTTTGTGCGTAAAATGCACATACTGGGGCATCGAATTAACCTTTATCCAGGGAATGGGCTCTTTTTTCGCCCAATACTGCCTCACCTTGGCTATCTCCTGCATGATATTTATCGTTGTGCCGTCGAAATCGTACTCCACATCGCGTCCCGCAATATGCTGATGGCAGCCCATGCATTTTTTAACCGAGGGTATTCCCGGATTAGGGGACACATCCACAAAGCTGTGACAATACTGACATGGAATCTGGTCATCGGTGGCATGGATTTTGTGGCTGAATCTTACAGGCTGGGCGGGACCCTTATTGCTGCTTTCAGCGTTATCGAAAAAATAAAAGCCGGCAAAAAAAACTAGAGCAAGAACCGGTACTGAAAGCAATTTTATCCGTTTTCTCATCCTATCTACCTTAGCTCTGGAGTGTGTCCATTTGGAAATTTAAGAGTTAGTTCTCAAAAACGCCTAGTATGTATATCATACCGAGGAAATCTGTCAAGTTCATGCAACCATACTTTTTAAAAATGACTGAAATAAACAAATAAACGATGTTCCCGACTGAATTCGGAGGCTTCGAGGCATGAGCTTCGGATTCAACTCAGCCCGGAAAGAAATTCGGTCTTGTTAAAAGTGCCCCCGAAAAGCGGCGCGAGGGCGGAAGGCGCGGTTTCCCTGATATTCCCCGGATTGTTCTTCTCGACCGAAAGGGCCGGGTCGGAGGGATAAACGCCCAGAAGAGGTACGCCGGACATTGCCGTGATCAGTCCGGGGTTAGTGCGTTCCGCGATACCGGGGTCCTGCGGAAAATTATTTATCACAATCCCCAGCACTTCGAGACCCCTTGCCCTGGCCGACTCCACGGTCAGAAGCGTATGGTTCAGGGTCCCAAGCCCCGGACGCACTACTATGAGCAGGGGCAAATCCAGATCAGAGGCGAGATCGGACATAAGGTAATCCTCCAGTATCGGAACAAGGAGTCCTCCCGCCCCTTCGACCAGCACGATGTCATGAACGGATTCAAGCCTGTCGCAGGCTTTCCTGATTTTCCGGGTATCTATTTTCTCGCCCGCGATTTCAGACGCCACCAGAGGGGCCAGCGGTTTTGGGAAGCGGTACGGACAGACGTCGTCAATGCCGTATTTCGTCCCGAGGACATTCTGCACAAAATCTATGTCCGTCGGGCCTGACTGCTCCGTACCCGTCTGAACGGGTTTTAGTGCGGCGACATCCCTGCCCGCCCGTTTGAGCGTCCAGGCTAGAGCCGCGGTTATGACGGTTTTTCCGACCCCGGTGTCCGTACCTGTTATAAAAATGCCGTGGGGAAGGGACTCTTTCATTAGGCTTGAGAATTCTCCGGAGAGCAAAAATCGGGAACGAAATAAAATCAGAACATTCCGAGACTCTGCTGGGCCTCCTCGCTCATCTTGCTCGGGTCCCAGGGCGGGTCCCAGACAATCTCAATCTCGCAGAACTCGACACCCGGAATTTCCTCCACCAGAATCTTGGATTCCCCCGCTATCTGAGTCGAGGCCGGACATCCGGGCGCGGTCATCGTCATATTTATACGTACGTTACCGCCTTCGATCTCAATCCCGTAAATCAGGCCGAGGTTTACGATGTCTATCGGGATTTCAGGGTCATATACCTCGCTCAGAACCGAAAGAATTTTTTCTTCGGTAAGCTCTGCGCCCGCTCCGTCGTTTTCCGAAGCTTTACCGGCGGCGGACTCAGGCTCCGAAACCCCTTCCGTGATTTTATTCTCTCCCTGACCCTGATCCTCACCATGCCCGCCGGTCCCGGTAGCGGATTGACCGCTGACCGGGGAATCCGCGAACTCGGTTTTATTCATCCTCACAGAGGAATTATCTTCTATTTTGTTTTTTTCATCGTAATTGTCGCCGTCCTTCTTAAAAAGACCCGTAAGCATTTTTCCAAGCCCCATAGCAAAACCTCCCGGAGTGAATTTACTTCATAAAATATAAGAATACATTTGCGGAAGTGATTTTTAAAGGAAGCGTGAGGGATAATAGAGTGAATTTCCCCGTGAAAACAGGGAAAGGAATCCCGAGAACTCAGAATTCCCTTCTCAAAGCTCGATATTTTTAATCTACAAAGACTCTCTTACCGCGGATAGAGCGGATTCGTAATCGGGCTCTTCAGTTATCTCTCCGACATATTCAACGTGCTTTACGTTATCATCCTTATCAACGACGAATATCGCCCTCGCAAGAAGCCTGTTTTCCTTTATCAGCGCTCCGTAAGCCTCTCCGAACGACGCGTTCTGATAATCGGAGAGTGCTCTTACTTTATCAATCCCCTCTGCAGCGCAGTACCTCTTGAGCGCGAAAGGCAGATCCATGCTGATAGTCAGAATCTCCACGCCCTCTCCGAGATTCGCAGCCTCCTGATTAAATCTCTTGGTTTGAACGTCGCACACCGGCGTGTCGACGGATACCACAACGTTGAACACCTTCACTTTGTCTTTTAAATCACCCAGCCCGACGGGCGAGCCCAATGCTTCGAGTGCCGTAAAATCAGGAGCTTTTTCGCCTATCTTTACCTCGTGACCCACGAGGGTCACCGGGTTGCCTTTCATTTTAACCACGTTCGGTCTTTCTTCGGACATACGGATAATACCTCCTCGAATTGTTAATATTTTCGATTCAATGAATGTTTTGTTACAGGCTATATAGAATAAGTTTTGATGTCAAATCCCCATAATTCCCCGACCATATTTCTAATTCTATTGACTAAATTTTATAAAGTATGTACTCTTGCTTTCAAATTATTGTTCGGAGGAATTGATTTTGAAAGGTAAGGTTAAATGGTTTAATGAATCCAAGGGATTCGGTTTTATCGAGCAGGATAGCGGGAACGATGTATTCGTGCATTACAGCGCTATCGAAGGCGGCGGCTTTAAAACCCTAGTCGAGGGAGACGAAGTCGAATTCGAGGTAGTTGAAGGTCCCAAGGGCCTGCAGGCCAGCAAGGTTACCAAGGTCTCCGAGTAGACCCTTTCGGGCTTCTATTCCAAGAAGTTCCCGACGGTAACTTTTACTTAATTGAAGGTAATTTTTACACAAAAGGACTTCTTGTTTCAAAAATTGACGGCTCTGTGTCCGTTTGGAGAGGGGTTCGCTCGAGTCCGTGAGTAAAGCAGAAGCGGTACGGGGTTTCAGCGCTCATTCCGGCTCGACAATCAACTTTCCGCGGTACATTGCCATCTGGCAGGTGAATTCGTATTCGCCGGGCTTCTCAGGCGTGAAGCTGAGATCATAGGGCTCTCCGACAGGGAGGTCGGCGCTTATATCAAGGTCGTTGAAAATGACCTTTTCAGCGCATGGACTGCTGTCTTTACGTATAAAGCGCAGGGTGAGCGGCTCTCCGGCGGGCGCGTGTATCACAGAAGGCTCGTACACTCCCGAATCAACCACAATGCTTACTGCATCCCCTTCCGCGTGAGCGGCGGCACCGCTTTTATAAATCCAGAACCACCATACGATGAACGCGGTCAGGGCTAATCCCAGTATGTTGATTAGAATGCTCATCTCGACACTCGCAGCTTTACGGCTTGAACCACCTGAGGCGGTTCGCGTTCGTGACGACCGTAACCGATGAAAGCGCCATCGCGGCCCCCGCTATTACCGGATTCAAAAGTATTCCGATGAATGGAAACAAAATTCCGGCCGCGACAGGAATCGCGAGGGTATTATATCCGAACGCTCCGATTAGATTTTCCTTTATATTTCTCAAAGTTGCTTTCGATATTCCCACGGCGTCCGCGACCCCGTGGAGGGAGCCCCTCATAAGGGTTATGTCTGCGCTCTCTATAGCTACGTCGGTCCCCGTGCCGATAGCGAATCCTACATCCGCCCCGGCCAGAGCGGGCGCGTCGTTTATTCCGTCGCCGACCATTCCTACCTTCTCTCCCTTCCGCTGTAACTTCGAGACTTCTTGGGCCTTATCTTCCGGCAGGACCTCGGCTATGAAATCATCCACGCCTACCTGCTTCGCCACGGCCCCGGCGGTAACCCTGTTGTCCCCGGTAAGCATGATTACCCTTATCCCGTCGGCTTGAAGCCTCTTTATCGCCTCCCTGGAATCGGCTTTTACAGGGTCTGATATACCCAGAACCCCCGCCAGGCTGCCCCCCAGGGCCACGAAAATCACCGTCTGTCCCGATTCGGACAGCTCTTCTGACTTCGACACTGCCGTTTCTATATCGATTTTGTTGTCGAGCATGAACTTTCGGTTACCCATAAGCACTTCGCTCCCGCCGTAAACGGCCCTGACTCCGTGTCCGGATACCGCGCCGAAAGACTCGACAGTCTTGAGCTCTATGCCCCTCTTTCTGGCGGCTTCCACCACAGCCTCCGCGAGTGGATGCTCGGAATTGGCCTCGACACCGGCCGAAATCCCCAGCAGCTCTTCTTCTGTAATGCCCTCCGCGTCAAGCGCGGTTAACTCCGGCTTTCCCTCGGTTATGGTCCCGGTCTTGTCTAGTACAATCGTAGTCAGCTGACCCGCCTGCTGAAGCGCGTCGCCCCTTCGTATCAACACCCCGTATTCGGCGGCTTTTCCGACACCAACCATAACGGAGATGGGGGTTGCGAGACCGAGCGCGCAGGGGCAGGCGATAATAAGAACAGCCATGGTCGTAACGAGCATGTACGTAATCCTGGGGGCGGGACCGAAATTAAACCATATCAGCATTGTGACAACCGCAGTGATAAGCACGGTCGGCACGAATATCCCCGAGACCCTGTCGGCGAGGCGCCCGATGGCGGGCTTGGTATTCTGGGCCTTTCTGACCATGTCGATTATCTGCGCGAGAGCCGTGTCCTTGCCAATACGCGTGGCCCTGAACAAAAAGCTTCCCGATTTATTTATCGTTCCGCCTGCAACCTCATCTCCGGTCTTTTTCTCAACCGGCATAGGCTCGCCCGTGAGCATCGATTCATCCACATGGGACGAGCCTTCCGTCAGCTCGCCGTCCACCGGAATCTTTTCCCCGGGGCGCACCCGGACTATATCGCCGAACTCAACCTCTTCGATAGGAATATCGACTTCGCTTCCTCCCCGCACCACGCGCGCGGTCTTGGGCTGTAACCCTATCAGACGTTTTATCGCCTGGGAGGTTTTGCCGCGCGCCCTCATCTCGAGAGCCGAGCCCAGATTGATAAAAGCGATGATTATCGCCGCGGTCTCGAAATACATATGCCTCGCTATTTCCGACACCGAGTAGGGGAAGATTACGATAAAGGTCGAATAGACCCATGCGACTCCGGTACCGATCGCGATCAGCGTATCCATATTCGCGTTATGATTTTTAAAGGATTTCCACGCTCCGGTGAAAAACCGCCCGCCGCCGTAGGTAAGAACGAATAAAGTCAGAATCGACACGACCCCCCAGGACACCTGCCCCGAGAGAGCCTCCAGGGGAGGGAGCAAATTAAGCATGCTTACCAGGAATATAATTAATCCGATAACACCGGATACCACCGTTTTTTTGAGAAGTGCTTTGTAATGCCCGAGCTCCATGTTCTCCTTTTCCGATTCCGCAATATCGCCATCCATAACCGAAGCCGTATAGCCCGCGTTGCCTACGGCGTCGACTAGGGTATCAGGCGATACATCTCCTGTCACGGTCGCGGTGCGCTCGGCGAAATTCACCCGGGCGTCATTAACCCCTGAAACCGACTTGAGTGTTTTTTCCACGGTCTCAACACATCCCGCGCAGCTCATGTCGCTCACGTGAAGACGCTGTGTTTTCTGTGATTTGGGTTTAGTGCTTTCCGTAGCTTTTGCCATTTTCTATACCGTCCGTCCGATTAAAAATATCGGATTATATATAAATAATACCAGTATGCTGTTAAAAACAATCAGCAATTTAAATTTAAGCGCGGAATCAGGATTTTCCGCGCGTCCCGGAGCCCGATACGGCCCCTTGTATCCTCATAAATTCACCCACGTTGTCCATTGTCAGGAGACCGACCAGCATCCCGTTACGGACCACAGGCATAGTAAACAGATCGCCTGCCTGAAGACGCCCAAACGCCATCTCAAGCATCTCGGAAGGATCGACAACCTGGAACTCACGGCGCATTATCTCGCCCGCGGTCGCGGTATGCCCCTTTTCCGACAACCCTTTGATGAGGTCTCCGTGCGAAACTATCCCTGTCACCCTGCCGCCCTCGACAACGGGGAAGTCCTGCTGTGAACCCGCCATTGTCAGATCCGCCAGACGCTTGAGAGTGTCTCCGGGAGAGACGGTTTTGTAATCGGTCAGCATCGCTCTCGATACCGGGATCCCGCCCAGCGCCGACCTGATCTTTATCATGCTCGCCTCCTGAGCGGCGCCTATCCACACGAAAAGCGCGATGAATATCAGGAACGGGTTTGTGAAAAGACCTATAAATCCGAATATAAGAGCTATACCCTGCCCTATTACAGCTGCCGTCTGAGTGGCTCTGACGTAATCCCCGCGAAGCGCGAGAAGCGCTCTCAGCACCCGTCCCCCGTCCATGGGAAAAGCCGGAATCAAGTTAAATACAAGAAGGAATATGTTAACCAGCATAAGACGCTCGGCGAAAGAACCCTCGGTTACGGTAAGCTCGTCCAGAGGCACTAATCCGCTCGTCAACTGAAGCCAGAGATATAAAAGGGCTGCGATAACCAGGGTTACGGCGGGCCCCGCAAGCGCGACCCAGAATTCCTGCATCGGGTCATCAGGCATGCGCTCGAGGCGGGCGACCCCGCCTATGGGAAGAAGAGTTATATCGCGGGTCTTTATTCCGTATCTTTTCGCCGTAAGGGCATGTCCGAACTCATGTAGCACGACGCACAGAAAAATAGCCAGAACAAAAATAATAGCCGAAATTATAGTAGACAGGCCGTGCCCCTGCCTCCAGTGTATAAGCACTACCCAGGCTATAATGAGAATAAAAGTCGCGTGCATGTAAACGCCTATGCCCGCGAACTCTCCCAGCTTCCAGGACCACTTCATCAAACCGCTCCCCCGCCTGTTTTCTTCCAACTACCAGATAGAATTCATGTCTCCGTATTACTGACGGCCTCTTTATATACCGAGGCTGAAACCGCCAATCCGCGCGGCTTACATCACGCCGCCCCCTATATAAAGATAATAATATTTTATTGCAAGCCTTCAAGACCTGTAGCACCCGTAAACGACTAAAACAGTATCCCGCAGACGGATCAGACAGGGCAGTTTTTACAGCTGTTTACCCGATTTATAAAATGCCTATTCATTTTATATCTGAACTATGTTATATATTTAAAATATGGTTACCAAGAAGAAAGAAAAGAAGAAGAAAGAAACGCTGGAGAAAGCAATATACGTCAAGGCTTCCCAGGAATTCGTGGACATGCTAAACGATTCACAGTGGCACCTTCATATGAGGCCCGCCCAGATTGTGAGAGAAGCCGTCGTGGAATATTTGAAAAGGCATCTTCCCAAAGAGGCCAGAGACAAATACTTCAAAACGGGGAATAAATAAAAACTTCCCGGCACATTGCACGGAACACGAACAAACCGGACAACCCCGATCAAAACCACTCTGAATAAAGCCGTATTATTCATACGCCAAATACAGGATTAGAAGCTTCCTTATCTCAGGCGCAGGTGTTGGCCTGACCCTCCTTTTGGGTTAGAGTTTAACTTTCCGAATCCAAACAGGTGCGCGAATGAGTTCTAAAGCCGTATTTCTGGACAGAGACAAAACCATACTGCTCCCTCACGGGGGAGAGAAATATATCTACAGGGTGGAGGACTTCTATATCCCCGAAGACTACATTACAGCGCTCAGGGAATTGTCGAATAATAACTTTCATCTCTTCGTCGTAACCAACCAGGGGAGAATAGCAAAAGGGCATCTAACGGAAAATGATGTCGAGGAGCTTCATCACTGTCTCGATTTAATACTGAAGTATAACGGCGTTTACATAACGAAATACGAGTACTGCCCGCACAATCCCCGCGGGACGCTATACCCTTACAATGTTGTATGCGACTGCAGAAAACCCAAAACCGGCATGATCGACCTCATCCGCGGTTCCTATGAGATAAATACGTCTCTTTCCTGGATGGTAGGTGATTCCGATGTCGATATGGCGGCGGGTAAAAACGCGGGCCTCAGGACCGTTCAGGTACTGACCGGCTCCGACGAGCGCTCGCTGCACGCGGATTTCGTCGAAAGAGATCTTACAGGAGCCACAGACCGAATAATAAGTGAACAGAATTCTCCTGAGAAATAGCTGTTCGTATTGACAATTACACCGCGCCTCTTTATGTATTAAATTCGCACTGTTTCCGCTAAGTTCGGGTTCTGATCAAGCTATTGTCTTTCTTCCTCGTAAAGCCAGTATACCTATTATCCCCAATACAACCGTCATGACTGCAAGGCCCCACTCGGAAAGGGATGGGATATTAGTACTAATAATTCGAGGATTGCAGGAGGCTAGTGCATTGACGACTTCAAATCCTATCTCACCTATTACGGTACCTTCGCCGGTATCGGTGTTGATGCTTATTAATTGGTCTGTGTCATTATCAGAACCGTACAGGGTGTTTGTTTCGGCATCAAAAGTCAATCCGGCTACCTCATCGAAACCTATGGCACCGACTGCCGTACCCGCTCCTGTATTCGTGTTGATCGTAATGAGTTGATCTGTGGACAAATCTACACCATAAAGGGTATTAGTGATGCTATCAAACGCAAGCGCGCGTACATTTCCAAACCCTATTGCTCCGACAATAATGCCCGCCCCTGTATCCGTGTTGATTATTAATAGCTGGTCATTGACAATTTCCGAACCATAAAGAATGTTTCTATCAGGATCGAATGCCAAACCGAATACGTTGGTAAAGCCTATGGCACCGACTGCCGTACCCGCTCCTGTATCCGTGTTGATCGTTATAAGCTGATCCGTTGCGAAATCAACACCATACAGGGTAATTGTATCAATATCACAAGCGAGTCCTTCTACGATTTCAAACCCAAAGCTGCCTACAATAGCACCAGCCCCTGATAACGTGCTGATGTCGAGGAGATTATCAGTATCAAGGTCTGAACCAAAAATTGTCTGGCCTTGAGCTAGAGGCACAACTGTCACAGAAAATAGCAACAACAATAACATCACTTTTTGGAATTGAATATAAATTTTATCAGAGAGTTTAACCATATCAGTGCTCCCTAAAGTAAAAGTATGCGTAAATATTGTCCATAATAGCATAATTAACTTTTTATATCAATATAGATATTGGAGAAGACTTATACCGCTCCGCTTTCGTCAAGCGCCATTTAAAAGTTAAGCGTAATTCTTGTAATATGCTCTTTCCAGCTGAGATGCATCCTGGAGATGAATAAAGATAACTATGGTGATAATATCCAATCAGGGAGAGAGGCTTCCCTAATCTGCGTATGACAAAAATTTACAACGTGTGATTGAATACAGAGGGAGCTAAAAAATCAGGCGCTTCAGTCCCACCCGGCATTTTTATTGAGATGATTGTTCATGACGAACCCGGCTCTGCTCGTGTCGTATCCGAGAACCTCGGAAAGAAGGCGGGTAACGAGCTTCTTGGCCCTCACGAGATCCCTTTCCGTAAGCGCCTCGCCCATCTCACCTATAATTTCATCCATAAGGGCTCTGTTCTCACGGTCAAGCCCCTTCTTTTCGGCAACCCTGCAAATAAGCTCGGTCAAATCGCCAAGCCTTTCCAAAGCCCTTTCTCCCTCTAGGTAAGGCCCGCTCATATCTCCCCCCTGATCGTATATTATTTATTCTACATCATTCCGGGTGCGGAAAAAATCATATCGAGGGGGAACATTATGAAAGACCCACTTTTGAAATTACCCGCCGAAGAGAGAAAGGCGCTAAAGCGGACAATGGAGATTACGGGCAGAGCGGGAAAGAAACTCATAGAAAGCTTCAGAAAGGAGGACCCGGTGGAGCGCGGCACCGTAAAAGAAGTAAAGAGCGCATACGATCTGGTGGCAGACAGGATTATCAGAGACTCGATAGAAAAATACTTCGGGACACACTCCTACGTCACCGAGGAAACGGGCTTTATAGATAAAGGCTCCGATTACCTCTGGATAATCGACCCCCTTGACGGAACGAGCAATTTTGCCGACCAGAACCCGATGTTCGCGGTCTCCGTTGCCCTCTGGAAAAGTGGTGAGCCTGTTTTGGCGGTCATAGAAGCTCCAATGATGCATGAAAGGTTCGTAGCTGTAAGAAACTACGGGGCTTATCATTACGACCTGCTCAGAAAAAAAACCGAAAAGGCGGGGGTATCGGATGTGAGCAGGGCAAGCAGCGCTTACGGGGTCTACTGCGAGGGAGGAGTCAAAAACAAGAAGGAGTCCCTAAAGCTGCTCGGCAAATACTATCTTCAGCTCAGGGACACGAAAAAACTGGGATCCGCCGCGCTCGAGCTCGCCTCAGTGGGAATGGGGAGAGCCGAGAGCTATATGACTACAAAGATTTCCCTCTGGGATATCGCAGCCGGCGTTCTCTTTGTCACAGAAGCGGGAGGCGATATTCTTCACTTTGACGGGACTCCCTACGAGTGGAAGGAATTTAAACAGAACCGAAGATTCGACCTTCTGGCGACAAACGGAAAACTAAGTATTAAATTGCTGTGACAAGCCTGAGCAAGGCGGGACTATGTAACCAAATCCGAATACGATAACGATAAAGAGGGTAAATGAGCGTTATAAAATTCCCCCCTTTAAAAGACGATTCCGGTGATTATATTGAGACTGTAAAAAAAGGAGTCGAAACTATGGATAGAGAACTAAACAAATTCACTGCAATTCAGACGGAGAACGGGTACCGCGTTATTTTACCCGACAACAAAGAAGAGATTAACGTAACTATAAGCGATCTAAATGAATTTGCCAATAAATACGCGAAAGATATGCTCGCGGGAAAGACCATGGAGTTAAATGAAAAAGAAGAAGTTATGTTTTCTCTCTGGGAGATGGTGCTAATCCCGAACGACATAGTACACTGACGCCGGTTTGGGGCCCGACCAGGTATCGCGATTTTGCGCGGAACGGTTATCTACCAGCGTACCTGCAGGCTACGTCCGCCATTTTTGCCCCAAGAGACTCGGATGAAGCGGATTCCTCCTTCACCCTTTCTTCGGATCTTCCCAGAAGCTGATTGTCAGGGCCGTAGTATTCCTCGCCCAGCCGAAACAGGTTCCTGTCAAAGCAGTCCACTTCCCAGTAGCCTGTCTGGCGAATATACTGCTCCGCGCTGCCGTCTTTCTTGAAGTCCATGTATTTTATCCAGAACTTTCTTTTATTATCGTCAATCTCTATATTGGACATATCCATGTAAACGGATATAGTCTGCTCCTTTTCGCCTTTTATCCCCCCCACATATTTCCATCTTTCATCTGTTTTATTATCGCTCCCGCAGGAGAAGAAAAACACTGTTAATGTAAGGAGAATCAAAGCAAATACGGAAAACTTCTTCGCTATCATATTATCTACATGCCTCCATCTCTCTGGTAATCGCAAACAAATTCCAACACCGCGCCCCTTATGGTGCCTGCATCGACGGGCTTGAGCCCTCCCGCCCCGCGAGCGGCGAACCTGTCGACAACCGAACCGTCGGAACCGTAAAACACCGCCTCGAGATCGGAGTCGCTCTTTTCCCCGCAATGAACAATCCTTAATATGGAAACCCGGAGGTAAGAGCCGCCTGAAGGAAGAGGCTGCTCTGAATAAAACACATGCCCCTCCCAGAACCTTATATTACCGTTAAGATCCCTGATAGTTTCAGTATCGACAAAAACATCGAACCTGGCGGAGTCGTCCAGAGTTCCGTATCCGAGCAGCTTCCATTCCACTGAGGCGGCTACGAACGGCGTCATGATGATTAGCGCCGCGGTAAATACTAAGCTGCATGTAACCCTTATCATGATTTGCTTGAATATATTGTAGCCAAAAAATCACCTGTATGCGAAGGAGGATAATTAGATCGTTAAACTATATTATGTTCATCCCTGATTCAAGGACATAAATAACGCTTCGCGCATTTATCGCGACACATATTTTTCTCTTGCGACCTCGATATGCAGATACTTTTTGGTTTCGTCAACGACTATCCTCGAAAGCCCCAATAGACCGATCAAATTAGGGAGCGCCATGAGTCCGTTCATAATGTCCGCGAATGTCCAGACAAGATCGAGCTTGACGACGGCGCCGACAAAAACAACGAGTGTGAATACCAGCCTGTAGGGCTTTACGGCTCCCTCTTTAAAAATATACTCTATCGCTTTCTCCCCGTAATAGCTCCATCCGAGCAGCGTCGAGTAGGCGAAGAACGCGAGACTTATAGCGACCACATCGGCGCCGACCTGCCCGGGTATGGCGCTTTCAAAAGCCAGCGCCGAGAGCGCGGCTCCCGTCTCGCCGTCTGTCCACAATCCGCTCGCTATGATAACCACACCCGTGATCGTGCATATGACAATCGTGTCTATAAACGTCTGGGTCATCGAGACGAGTGCCTGCCCGACCGGGTTTTTGGTCCGGGCAGCTGCCGCTGCTATCGGAGAGCTCCCAAGCCCGGATTCGTTTGAGAATATACCCCGTGCCACCCCCATTCGCAGCGTCTGGCCCAGGGTGGCCCCTATAAAACCACCCGCTGCCGCGGTAGGGGTAAAAGCATGGTAAAAAATCAGGTAAAAAGCCTCAGGGATACTCTTCCAGTAAACCGCGAGAGTCAGTAAGGCCCCTATAAGATAGAAAACTATCATGAAAGGGACAATCGCGCTTGTCGTTCTCGCTATACTTTTTATGCCGCCCAGGATGACGAGCCCCGTCGCCGCGCAAAGAACGATACCGGTAATCCATACCGGCAGGCCGAAAGCGCTTTGAAGGGCGTCCGCCACGGAATTGGACTGAACCATATTGCCGATACCGAAGGCGGCTATGGCCGCGAATATGGCAAACAGCATGCCGAGCCATTTAAGCCCGAGACCTTTTGAAATGTAATACATGGGCCCGCCGCTCATGGTCCCGAATTTGTCCACTTCCCTGTACTTGACGGCAAGCACGGCTTCGGAGTATTTGGTCGCCATTCCCACAAGCCCCGTCACCCACATCCAGAAAAGCGCGCCCGGCCCGCCCACGGCGATCGCGGTTGCCACACCAGCTATATTACCTACGCCGACGGTTGCCGAGAGCGCGGTCATCAAAGCCTGGAAGTGGGATATATCGCCCTGCTCCTCGCGGTCCGCGTCTCTGTCGACAAGGGCGAGCTTTAATGCCGGGATTAGGGCGCGGAACTGTATTCCCCTGAGCATTATCGTGAGATAGACGCCTGTGCCGAGAAGGAGCGCTATCAGCGGGATGCCCCACACTACTCCGCTCAGGTACGAAAGATATTGCGTGATTTCCGTCTGCATGAATTAGCACCGAGTACCGATCCTGAAGAGTACAAATTTATCATATTTAAATACTTATAGTAAAGGCGTAAAACGGATATTGAGGTAATTTATATTCCCGGCCGCTTTACATTGCCCGGGCGGTATTGTTATTGCAAAAGAAAACCCCCTTATGTACAATTAGTCTATATCGTAAGGAAATATACGGAGGCAAAATCCAAGAATGACATCACAAAATCCATTCGTAGCGCTTAGAGAAGAAATGGATAAGCTGGTTATCGGCCATGATGAAGTAAAAATGTCGTTGCTTCTCGGAGTAATTGCAAGAGAGCACATATATGTCGAAGGCCCTCCCGGAACGGCGAAAACCATGCTTGCTGAAATCATATCAGGAGCCGCACAGCTTAATTTCTTTTTCTATCAGCTCCATAGAGATACGAGACTATCTGAATTAGTAGGAGACCTGGTTATATCAAAGGATTTAACGGAAACCGGGGAAGTGATTAAGCAAAAAGTAGTCAAAGGCGGGATATTGACCGCCGAGGTCTGCCTATTGGACGATATATCGAGAGCCCCCGGAGAATCGCTTAACATACTACTCAGAATACTTAACGAAAGGAAATTTTTTGACGAACAAATACCCCTTTTAACCGCAATAGCTACCAGCAATCCTACGGCTGACGAGTACTATAACGAGCCGCTCGACCCCGCGAACCTGGACAGGTTTGTCCTCCAGATCAAATCACAGGGCCTCTCCTACGGCAAGAAGTGGGAAGAGGCCAAGGAAGTAATCAAGCTCTACACGGACCAACCGTTCGAATACGAAGTGCCCGTAAGGGTAAGTAAGGAAGTGTTCGATAAATACTACGCGAGGCTTGGTAAAGTAGAAATTCCCGGCGAGGTTCAGGAAGGTCTCGCTAATTTCGTAGCGACCCTTATTGAGGACTACGGATGCGACGAGACCAACTCACTTATCTCCGACAGAACGTTCTTCGTAAAATCACTCAAGATCATGAGAGCGCACGCGCTTCTTCAGGACAGGGATGTTTGCACAATAGAGGACCTGAACGCTCTTAAATACATGACCGCTTTCCGGGTCCCTGAAGAGGTTTTCCTCCAGCTGGACCAGATTCTGGAGGATCTGACGACCAAAAAAAAAAAGACAGGGACAGGGGGAGCGAACTAGAAGAACAACCGTCGTCAGAATTTGACAAGGATATGCTGGGGGACCAGAACCAGGAAGTCCCCGATGACGAGGGTAAAAAAGAGTCCGAGCAGGATCAGGACCAGCTTTCAGAAGCCCGCAAGACCTTCTTCCAGGCCCTAAAAGAACTCAAGGAAAACATCCAGAAGGAAAGTGATATGGCTCCGCCGGAGGACATGAATATTCCTTCTGATCCCGAAGGGCAGGCTTCGGATGACGGGCGGAGAAGGGACGACCAGAAACCACCCCAGACAAGTAAAGTATATGCCAGCAAATCCCCCGATCCGGGAGACGAAGAGGACTACTGGATCGGAGGCAAGAGAAACCTCGAGTCCGCCGATAACGTAAAAGTGATCATGAAGGTTCTTGAGGGAAATATTCAAAAAAGCATTGCGCTCAGGGCGCCGCATCCCGGAGGCTTACCAAGAAAGTGGAAGAGAATGAGCTATTTCGACGAGATCGAAGATGTGGATCCTTACGAGGCGATGTTCTGGAGCGAGCACACCACACCGACGCTCCCGAGAGTACACAAGCGCGAGAAAGAGATGATGGGAGGGGAGATAGCGATACTGAGGGACGTGAGCACCTCCATGATGGGAGTGTACAGCGAATGGTCTTCCTCGGTCGTGAGGGGTGTAATAGAGCTCGCGAGGTCCAAGAGAATGCGGGTGGGGTACGTGGAATTCAACCACCGCTCCTATAAGTACAAAAGAAACTCCAAATTCTTCACCAGGGATTACCAGTGGATGCTGGAGCTCGCGTCCAAGACCGAATGCTCGGGTAATACGAACTACGAAGACGCGCTTAAAGACGCGCTCACGGAGTTCAGGGGAAGGGGGCTCAGAAACAAGCACATTCTTTTTATCACCGACGGAATTCCGACTTCGGGAGACTGTGACGTGATAACGGAGAGAATAAGGGCGAAAAAACTGGGGGTATGCATTCACTCCATATTCATAGGCTCCAAAAACTACCCGAGGATTCTGCAGAAGATTTCCGGGGAAACCAGCGGCACCCAGTTCATAGCGACACGGAGAAAAGACGGAACCATCAGGATTGAAAGAAGAGACAAAAAGTTACTGCCTCCCCCGTCTGAGGAGAAAGGGCAGGTCGATCCTTTCAGCAAGGTTTTCGCCTAGAGGGACGTCATTTTTGATACTCGAAGACGGCCTTCTGATGGTCGCTATAGTTAGTTGAGAATTTATGCGTCCCGTCGCCCCTGGACACAAAGTAAATATAGTCCGCGTCCGCGGGATTCAGCGCCGCGATTATAGAATCCTTTCCGGGGTTGGCTATTGGGCCGGGCGGGAGGCCGCTGTTGATGTAAGTATTATATCTTGTCTCCGTACGCAGATCCCGCCTAGTAAGGTTCCCGTCAAAGTCCTCTCCCATTCCGTATATCACGGTAGGATCGCTCTCAAGCCTCATTCCCATCCTGAGGCGGTTGTGGAAAACGGCCGATATAAGGGGACGCTCGGAAGCGGCCCCGGTTTCCTTCTCGATTATCGAAGCAAGCGTAATTATCTCGTTATCGGTGAGATTCACGCCGTCCCTCATATCAGTGAGCGAACCGTAGACCTTATTGAACCTGTTTATCATCATGAGGATAAATTCTTCAGGCGTAACAGCCTTCGTATATCTATACGTATCCGGGAAGAGATAACCTTCAAAGCCGGTTAGCGGCCTCCCCGGGAGCATGCGGAGGAGCTCTTTATTATTGTCAATCGCCCTGAGAAATTCCCCTCCGTCGAGGACTTTTTTTTCGTCCAGGAGATAGGCTATTTCCCTTGCCGTCAGGCCCTCCGGGATGGTGACTCTGTGAATCAACACATCCCCCTTTGCGATTTTCTCGGCAACCTCCGACAGTGTCGAGCCTTCTTTAAACTCATATTCGCCGGCTCTCAAGCTGTTCTGCCACCCCCTGCTCGCCACATAGAGGATGAACAGACGGTCGTCAATTATAAGCCCCGCCTCCTCGAGCCTGGTAGATATTTTCCTGAGGCCCTCCCCTTTTAATATATCGATCACGGTGGTCTCACGAACAGAAGGGACATTATTTACATAGTAGAAAACCCCCAGGAGGCCCGCCCCCGCCAGAATAAGAACTACGAAAAAGATTGCCAGAACGGCACGAAGCTTAGTGAAACCCATAATTAGATATCAGGATAAATTATTTATTTCGTGATAACGGCCAGGTCGTCCCGATGAATAACCTCGTCGCTGTACTTGTATCCGAGAATGCTTTCCACGTCCCTGGTGCTGCGGCCCATAATCTTCTTTATCTCGTCCGAGCCGTAACATGATAGCCCTCTGGCCACCTCGGTCCCGCTCTCGTCGACGCATGTTACAGAGTCCCCTATCCCGAACCTGCCTCTTACGTCCTTGATGCCCGAGGGAAGAAGGCTCTTTCCCCCGGAGGCGATGGCTTTCTTTGCGCCGCTGTCTATTACGATTTTCCCCGCGGATTTTAATGTAAAAGCTATCCAGTGTTTCCTTCCGCTCAGGCTCTTTTTGGCGGGGAGGAAAAGCGTCCCAACTTCTTTCCCGTCGAATATTTCCGTAAGGGTAGTTCCCGACTTACCGTTGGCTATGATCGTAGGAACCCCGAAAGCGGCCGCGGTTCTCGCGGCCTGTATTTTGGTCTTCATCCCCCCGGTCGTGGTGCTGCCGAGCGTGTCCCCGGCCACGGACTCTATCTCATCCCCGATCTGATCGATCAGCGATATGAATTCGGCGTCATGGTTATTTCTGGGGTCCTTGCTGTAAAGCCCCTCTATATCGGTAAGCATGATAAGCAGATCTGCCTCTATAAGCGAAGTTACGAGCGCGGCCAGATTATCATTATCACCGAGCATGATTTCCTCAACGGCAACCGTGTCATTTTCATTTATAATCGGGATTATTCCCATATTGAGAAGAGTAATAAGGGTTTTGCGGGCGTTCAGGAATCTTTTTCTGTCCGCAAGCCCGTCATGGGTGATAAGTATCTGCGCGACAATCTGCCCGTGAGCGGAAAACGCCCTCTCGTACTTCCAGATGAGAGTGCTCTGGCCGCACGCGGCTATCGCCTGCTTCATCGATATCTCGGTCGGCTTCTTATTGATCTCGAGTTTCTTCATGCCCGAAGCGATTGCCCCCGAGGAAACCACCACCACCTCGATGCCCCTTGATTTGATTTCGGAAATTCCCCCCGCGAGGAGCTTGAAAGCGCTCCCTGACAAATATCCCTTCCTGTCCGTAAGCACGCTGCTCCCGATCTTGACTATTACGCGCTTTACCTTCGGGATTATTGATTTTCTATCCGACTTTTTCATTCGTGAGCCGTCTATTATGAATTTTCAAATGCGTCTATATACAATGCCATCCTTGACAATATGCCGGCACCTTGCTATCTTATTTGCTCTACCAAGCGGGAATAGCTCAGCTGGCTAGAGCGTCTCCTTGCCAAGGAGAAGGTCGCGGGTTCGAATCCCGTTTCCCGCTCCAATCAATTACTCCTCCATCGAAATATATCCGGGTTGAGATTCCATGCGGTCGCGCCAGAGTATTACGCTCGGGTAAGGAGAAAGGTCAACTCCCCCCTGATGAGCCGTTTTCACGTAGGGGTAGCAGGCTATATCGGCAATTGTATAAGCTCCCGCGAGAAAATCGTTATGTTCCAGGTGGCTGTCAAGAACCTGAAGAGCCGCTTTCCCCTGACTCTGTACTTTATTCAGGTCTCTTTCGTCCCTCTGCTCCGGGCTTGCGAAACGCAGAAGATATCTGGCGACTGCAAGATTGGGATCGATAGACGTTTTCCCGAAAAAAAGCCACTGGCACATCGCTCCGAACGTTTCGAGGTCTTCGGGATAAAGCGGATTGGGTGAATACTTTTTTCCCAGATAGAGAAGAATAGCGTTTGATTCCCATATATTGAATTCCCCGTCTATCAAAACCGGAATCTTTCTGTTAGGGTTCAGCCTGTGATAATCGCCGCCGTGCTGCGCCCCCTCGAATATATCGAGATATTCCCTTTTATATTCGACTGCTAGCTGGGCCAGAGCCAGCCTTACCTTGTAGCAATTTCCCGAAAGGGGATGGTCGTATAGCGTCAACATGATCAATCTTCCAGATACTGTTGAAATTTTCCGGTGAATCTCTCTTTTCCCATAATTTTGCAGGTTATCTCTCTCCTGGGAATAATATAATCTACCCTGCTTCTGGTGCAAACCTTATCATTTTCGTTGAGTATATTGACCACCACCCCCACACTCCGCTCTTTCTCCTCGACTATCCTGCCCCTTACGATCAATTCCCCCGAAGTGCCGACGGGCCTCAGAAATTCCATATCTATTTTGGTGGTAAGGGCAATTTTCCTGTGCCTGTCGAACATCGTCCAGAAAGCGACCTCGTCGACAAGGGCGCACTGTATCCCGCCGTGAAGAATGCCAGGAAACCCCTCCAGGTGCTTCTCGGGGGTTATTTTGGTAAAAACGTCCCCGTTTTCCTCGTCCGCGAAAAACTTCAGGCGGAGCCCGAGTTTATTCCTCGGATCGCAGGCGAAACATCCGTACCCGGGGAAATCAAGGAAAATATTTTCAATCTCTCGAATCATTTTAAGGGTCAGAATCGCTAAGACTTGCTCACTATTTCTTTTTCTAATCCGTATAAGTGATTATTCGCGGACGACTATTCTCTCTCCAGCACCTTGGCTACTGCCGCGACCCTTTGATCGGGAGCGAGACCGATAAGCCTTACGCCCTGAGTCCCCCTTCCGAATACGCTTATTTCGGAGGCGTTCATCCTGATTACCTTGCCGCCGTGAGTCGTTATTATCATTATCTGAGTGTCGTTGGTTACCTGAAAAGCGCCTATTACCCTGCCGTTTTTCCCGGTGGTCTTAATGGTGATGATTCCCTTGCCGCCCCGCCCCGTAATCCTGTAAGCCGAGACGAGTGTCCTTTTACCGTAGCCCATCTCGGTAACGGTAAGTATCTGGGCTTCGGGGTTCTCTATAACTTCGAGGCTCACTACGTGATCCCCTTCGTCGAGTCTTATCCCGATAACCCCTGTCGCCGTTCTCCCCATGTCCCTCACGTCCTCTTCCTTGAATCTTATAGCCTGCCCGAAGTACGACGTAAGCAGAATCTCGTCGTGTCCGCTTGTAATTCTGGCCTCTATAAGCTCGTCATCCTCTCTAATGTTGAGGGCGATTATACCGCCCGAGCGCGGGTTGGAATAGGCCATGAGCTTCGTTTTCTTCACTATGCCCTGCCTGGTAGCCATGATGATATACCGGTCTTCCTTGAATTCCCTTACGGGCAGCACGGCCGCAACCTTCTCGTCCGGTGCCAGACTGAGCAGATTAACAAGGGCTTTCCCCCTCGCCGTGGGGCCGGCCTCGGGAATTTCATGAACCTTGAGCCAGTAGCATCTGCCGAGGTTGGTAAAAAAGAGCACGTAGTTATGCTTTGAGGCGATAAATAATGTCACGACAAAGTCAAGCTCCTTCGTGGTCATCCCGGTGCGGCCCTTGCCTCCCCTCCTCTGGCTCCGGTATATGCTTAGAGGGGTGGTTTTTATATAACCGTCATGGGTTATTGTTACGACCATATCCTCGTCCGCGATAAGGTCCTCTATTGAAATCTCCTCCGAGCTTTCGAGAATCTCCGTCCTTCTCTCGTCTCCGTACCTGTCTTTTATTTCCTTTAGCTCATCGGTGACGATCTCGAGTATCAGATGCTCGTGCTCCAGTATTTCTTTGAGGCGTTTAACAGTCTCTATCAGCTCTTTTCTTTCCTCGAGTATTTTATCCCTTTCAAGGGCGGTAAGACGCTGAAGCCTCATATCCAGTATTGCCTGAGCCTGTACGTCGGTAAGGCCGAGCTTCTGCATCAGGCCGTCCTTTGCCGTCTGCGGACTGTCCGATTTACGTATAAGAGCGATGACCTCGTCAAGATGATCGAGGGCTATTTTGAGACCTTCGAGAATGTGAAGCCTCGCTTCCGCCTTGCCGAGCTCAAACTGGGTGCGTCTGGTTACGACCTCTTTTCTGTGCTCGATGAAATGGTTAATCGTGTCTTTGAGCGGCAGCACGCGGGGCTGATTCCTGACAAGCGCGAGCATGATTATGCCGAAGGACGTATCCATCGGCGTGTGCTTGTAAAGCTGATTCAGCACGACCTCGGCGTTCTCGCCGCGTTTGATCTCGATTACAACCCTTATGCCTTCTCTGTCCGACTCGTCCCTTATATCGGATATCCCCTTTATCTTTTCTTCCTTCACTAGGTCGGCTATGCGCTCTATGAGCCTTGCTTTGTTAACCTGATACGGGACTTCATCGACGATTATTATTTCCCTGTCCCCTTTCTTCTGCTTTTCTATCCTCGCCTTTGCCCTTATCTTGATTATTCCCCTTCCGGTTTCATACGCTTCCCTTATGGGATTCTTTCCCGTAATAAAACCGCCTGTAGGGAAATCCGGCCCCGGAATATGGGTCATGAGCTCATCAAGCGTGATGGCCGGATTTTTAATCTGAGCCGTCACGGCGTCTACAAGCTCATTTAGGTTATGGGGCGGGATATTAGTTGACATACCGACCGCTATGCCGGAGGAGCCGTTAAGCAAGAGGTTCGGGACCTTCGCCGGAAGAACAAGCGGCTCATGCTCTCCCCCGTCGTAGTTCGGGACGAAATCAACCGTCTCCTTGTCGAGGTCCTGAAGCATTTCGCTCGCCAGCCTGTCGAGCCTGACCTCCGTGTACCTCATGGCGGCGGGCGGGTCGCCGTCTATTGAGCCGAAGTTGCCCTGTCCGTCAACGAGCGTGTAGCGCATGGAAAAGTCCTGGGCCATCCTCACAAGCGCGTCGTACAGCGCGGCGTCCCCGTGAGGGTGGTATTTACCCATTACGTCTCCCACGATTCTCGCGGACTTTTTATAGGGTCTGTTCCACTGATTGCCGATTTCTTCCATTCCGAAAAGCAGCCTTCTGTGAACGGGCTTTAACCCGTCCCTTACATCGGGAAGAGCGCGCCCTATAATGACGCTCATCGAATAGCTGAGATAGGACTCCTTCATCTCGTCTTCGATGTTGACGGGCAAAATTTGAGACGGCGTTGTCATTTAAATAAAGTCCTCCTAATAACTATAAATATTGGCTGAGTAGGTTATATGAGAGGAGGGTAAGAGTCAATTAATTTGCCTCCGGATATATTATATGACACACTAAAAGTGCCCGACTTTTGAGCACCGGTAATCGGAACGGGAAAATCGACCGGAAACCCGAATTTTTACATCAATGAAGAAAGCTTACAGGAAACTTTTCAACTTTATTCTGAAAATTTTAATCTTTGTCGTGATCCTGTCGCTCGGCTGGGTTTTGCTCTATAAGTACGTAGACCCGCCGCTCACACCGCTGATGGTTATCGGATATTTCGGCGGGGCGGGAAGGATCGAGAAAGGGTGGCGGGACTATAACGAGATTTCAGGCTCCATGAAAATGGCGGTGATATCCGCCGAGGACCAGAAATTCCCTTTTCACGACGGATTTGACATCGAATCCATAGAGGAAGCTATAGACGAGAGGATGAAAGGGGACAGGCTCAGGGGAGCGAGCTCGATATCACAGCAGACCGCGAAGAACGTATTCCTGTGGCCTTCCAGATCGTGGCTGAGAAAGGGGATCGAGGCCTATTTTACATTTCTTATTGAGAAAATCTGGGGGAAGAAGAGGATTCTCGAAGTGTACCTAAACGTGATTGAGACCGGGAAAGGTATTTACGGAGTGGAGAGGGCGGGCGAGATATACTTCGGCAAATCGGCTAAGAATCTGAACCAGGGGGAGGCGGCTCTAATCGCGGTCTCCCTTCCCAACCCTCGATTAATGTCTCCCGCAAAACCGTCAACGTATATGAAAAGGAGGGCGGCGTGGGTCGCGGGGCAGATGAATAACCTGGGCGGCGCAGGGTATCTGAAAAATATAAATTGAACCGGAACCGGGCGGGGGCACTGATTCATCCGAACGTCCTGAGGATCAGCCCGGCTTCCCGTACCTCCGAGCTTGTTGACATGACGGGAGACGGGATGTAAAACAATATGTCAATTTATCAGACCGAGAGAGGATGGAAATGGCAACAGAGACCGTATTAATAACCGGAGCGTCTTCGGGAATCGGATGGGAGCTTGCAAAACTGTTCGCCTCTGACAACTCGAACCTCGTGCTCGTAGCCCGCAGGGAAGACAGGCTCGGCGAGCTTGCCGACCTGCTAAAATCCGAGTTCGGAGTGGATGTTTTTATTTTACCCACGGACCTTTCGAAAAAAACCGCGCCCAGACAGATATTCAGCAAACTCCGGAAGGAGAGGATACAAATTGACGTGCTTGTCAACAACGCAGGATTCGGAGCGCGAGGCAGCGTGCTTGAACTCGGCGCCGACCTGCAGATGGACATGATTCACGTGAACGTGGCCGCCCTCACCCACCTGACGCGACTTTTTCTGCCGGGGATCGTCGAAAGGGGCCGCGGAGGGATATTGAACGTAGCCTCACTGGCCGGGTTTCAGCCTGGTCCCAACCTCGCTGTCTACTACGCTACAAAGGCGTACGTTCTTTCATTTACCGAAGCGCTGTCCGAGGAAATAACCGATCCGAACATCAAAATCACCTGTCTTGCCCCTGGCCCTGTAAGGACGGAATTCGGCTCCAAGTCAAAGCTCGACGATTCCCTTCTATTCAAGCTCAGCCTCATGGATGTCGGGCCCGTCGCGAAGACCGCCTACGAAGGGTTCAGAAAAGGAAAAGTAATCATAGTTCCGGGAGTAAAGCAGAAAATTACCCCGTTCATGCTGCGGCTCCTCCCCCGTTCGGTCGTCAGGAAGATAGTAAAATCCCTTCAATCCTGAGTTTCTAGGTGAAAGGGCTCCGGATTAAAATTCTGTTGCTCTCGAAGTTTTACTATGCTATTATTAGGTTCGTAATCGTTATTAATGATTAACACATTTATGATGATCGGAGAGAAATAACATTCAAAGGGGGGACTCACGATGAAGCTTATCCAGTTGATGAGGAAAAACAAAAAGGCTTTCCTGCCTGCAATATTTATCGTAGCAGTCTTGTTTATATACGGCTGCAGGTGTGAGGGCGGTATAGACGCCGCTGCCGACAGCGTTGACACCGTTAAAATAGTCAGTATTCAGCCTGAAAATCAATAGATCATTATATCGAACTTATTTAGGAGGAGAAAGTAGATGATAAAACTGTCGAAAAGATTATCAAAAGGGCTTAAAATATCTTTCGTTTTCATAAGTCTTGCCGTTGTTCTTATTACTCCCGGAGTCATGCATTGCTCTGGATCGGTTGACCCGGATCAAAGCGCAAATACGCTTAATTTAACTTAACGAATTTGCAGGACATCTTTACTGTCCCCCTTTAGAATAAGCAGTGATTTCCGCTCAGTCCTTTTCCGCGAAAAAGGATTCGAGTTCTTTTATTATCTCGCCTGAACCGGATATTAACCGGTTACAGTCGGGTAGGGATTCAAGAAAGTATCTCCCGTAGAATTTACTGATTATTCTCTTGTCCAGAACTAAAACGGCGCCTATATCGCTTCTTGTCCTGATGAGCCTTCCGAATCCCTGCTTGAACTTTAGTACCGCGACAGGAACGCTGTACTCGATAAATGAGTTTAGCCCCTGACTCTCCATATGCTCTACCCTGGCCTCTATTATGGGTTCCGTGGGCACTCTGAAAGGAAGCCTTGCAATTATTACAAGCCTGAGCGCGTTACCCGGGACATCGACTCCCTCCCAGAAGCTGTCCGTGGCGAAGAGGACCGATCTGTCCACTATCCTGAACTTTTCGAGCAGTCTCGCCCTCGGCATAGCTCCCTGCCTGAGCGTAAGAATATCGTCCGATTCGAGCTCCCGGTAAATATCCTTATATACAGTTTCGAGAAGCGAGTAGGATGTGAATAGAATAAGCGCGTTTCCGTCCGAAGCTCTTACCGCCTGAGCGATGAGGGGCGCTATCGCCTGCGAATAGCGCATTGCGCCCGGCTCGGGTATATCGTTCGGCACTGCCAGAAGAAGCTGCTTCTCGTAATTAAAAGGCGAGGGAAGTATGAGCTCCGAGACCCTCTCATCATCCTCAAGCCCGAGCCCCGATTTAATGAACCGGAAGTCCTTTCTCACGGACATGGTGGCGGAAGTCATAACCACTGTGCCGCATTTGGAATAGAGCCTCTCTTTAAGCGGCTGGGATATATCGAGGGGGGATAACCCGAGCCCCGATATTACGCCCCCTCTCCCCTCCCTGCCCTCGACCCATCTCACATGGCCGTCATCCTCCGGGCTGAGGAACGTGCTTATAACATCCGAATAATAATCGAGCTTGTTCGACGCGCCCCTGAACTCGACCATGAGCTTCGCTATATCGTTCTCCGACTCATAATCCAGCAGGATATCAGTGAAGGATTTAATTTCCTCATACAGCTCTTTCAGTCTTATTCTGAGAATTGAGAATTTCCTATCTATCTCCTCCCAGTCCTCGCGCTTGAATACCTCCTCGGTCAGCCTTAAGCTCACCTCTTCGGCAGACGGCTCTTTTTCCCGCGTTACCGCGAGCGAGAATGAAAATAGGGTATCGAACGCGTCCCTCGCATATTCCTCGGCGGTATCGATCCTGGGGGAGAGGTTCTGCTCTACCCTTCTCAGGACGTCGTTGACAATTCCTTTCCTCATATGCCTTACTAGCTTTGAGGCGATTGACGCCGTGTAATAGATTAGCCCCTTTGTCTCCCCGCCCTTCCCCTTTCTCTTTAAACGCCTCAATATCCTGATTATCCCGTACTTGGTGGCCCTCATGCCGAAGTGCGAAGTAGCCGCGTCGACAAGATGGTGAGCCTCATCGAATATTACCCTCCTGAATGGCGGAAGTATCCCCGCGTCACTCTTCTCGGACGCGCCCTTGATCGAGAGATCGGAGAAAAGCAGGTGATGATTCACCACCAGCAGCTGCGAAGAGGCGAGCTCTCTCCTGGATTTATAGAAAAAGCATCTCGAATAATACGGGCACCTGGCGCGGAGGCAGCTATCGCTTTCGGCGGATACTTTATCCCACACACCTTCGGGCGGGGTAAACGACAGGTCCGAGAGCGATCCGTCGTCGGTCATCCCCGCCCATTCAAGGATATTTGAAATCGCATCCACCTCATCCTCTTCCGCCATTTCGAAGAGGCCGTCGTTTATAGTCTCCGCCCGCAGCAGACACAGATAATTTCCCATACCCTTGACGAGCGAATAGTTAAAGTCCTCGTCAAACGCCCTGTGCACAAGAGGGATGTCCTTATCAATCAACTGTTCCTGGAGGTTAATCGTATTCGTCGAGACAACCACTCTCTCGCCGTTTTGAAGCGCCCATTTTACAGCCGGTATTAAGTACGAAAGTGTTTTGCCCGTGCCGGTTCCGGCTTCGATGATCGACACCTCTTCGTCGTTAAACGCGTTTGTTACAGCCTCCAGCATATGGAGCTGCTCATCCCTGAGCTCGTATTTGTCGCCCATTAATTCCGCTATCTCACCCCCGGGAAGAAGCATCTCCCTTAATCCCTCAATGCCCAGAGGCTCGATCTCCTTTTCGGCAAAAGGCTCGACCACGACGTAAATCTCGGAGGCGTTATTGTTGACTATGTAAAATCCGATGCCCTGGTTCCCGAATACGGAGGCTATCTGTAAATCCTGTCCGGAAGGGGTCAGGTTGCCCGAAGGATGATTGTGAATCACGACCTCGCCGGGACTTGCGGAATCGATAACCGCGGGCACCGCGTAATTGCTGCCGCGCGCCACAACTCTCACCTCATCTATTACCGCGCTCCCGGTAAAGGAACCTACAAAAAACACCTCGTTCCCCGAGGCCTCCTCGATGGATATTCTTATTCTGTTTTTAACGCTGTTTGAAAGCAGTTCCCTGTCCACGGGGAAAAGTCTACATAATTTGATGGAGTTTCACAGATGACGGGATAATCCGGTTATTGCTTAAACATAACACTTTTGGTAGTTTATCAGGGATGTATTAACGGGAGGGATGGCCGAGCGGACGAAGGCGCTGGTCTCGAAAACCAGTAGAGTCGCAAGATTCTCGTGGGTTCGAATCCCACTCCCTCCGCACTGTACATAAACGGATAACGCATGACCGTAAAAGAAACAACCAGACACCAGGCGAAGGAATTTCACAGAGAACTGACCGCACGCATAGAGAAGGAAAAGATTATAATACTTCTTACGGGGAATTCTCCCGAGCGGATTTTCAAAACGGCGGAATCACTGAGGGAGAGCACCGGCTGCCCGCTCGGATTCGATTTCAAAATCCCTAAGCTAAAGGACAGGCTCAAATTCCTTAAAAAAAGAGGCGAAAAGAACATAGGCGTTTTCTCCGTCAGCACGGCAAAGGAGGCGAGGGTAGCCGTCAATTCTGGAGCCTCCTTTTTATTCCCGACTCATTTCGACAGAGGCATATTGAGAAAGTGTAGATCGGAGAACGTCTTCCACGCCCCGGGTGCCCTGACGCCCGGAGAGGTTTACGGCGCCTACGATATGAGAGCGGATGCGGTCAGCATCTTTCCCTGCTCTCTGGTGGGAGGGGCGGAGTGGATTGCAAGGCTCCGTGATATGTTCCCCGACGTGAAGCTCATACCGACAGACAAAATGTCGCATGAAGACGCCATTCTATATCTAAAGGCAGGCTCATTCGCCGTAGCCCCTATAATTGACGTTGACAGCTCCGGCGATCCGGAGGATTTTATACTGGGTTTTATTAATAAAGCCAACTAGCCGACCTCCAGTGTATAGGGTTTCCCGTCGAATATCCAAGCTGACTCACAGACCTGACATATTGTGGTTATCCGTCATGCCGTATATACTTTTCATACTTAATAAAGCTATATAAATAGCAATTCCGGGCGATGATGATCAAATTAAAATAAATGAGGAGGTATGGGTAATATGGCAACAAAAAAACCGAGTAAACCCAAAGAACAAAGCAAGGACAAGGTTATCCAGCATTTTGATGAGATCAAAAAAGATATTATAGAGTTAAAAACAAAAATAGGTATGACCAGAAAAAGTGATATTACAAAGTTATCTGAAGATGTTGCTAAAAAAGTAAGCGATTCGGCATCCGAGATTATGAAAAGCTCAGCGGATGTCTTACACAAGGCTACAAAAGTCTTACAGTTTGCAGCGTTAGGTGCTGTCGAGGGCGGTAAGAAGGCCCTCAAAGAAAATAAAAAACCAAGACGCAGAGCAACCGGAGCGAGGAGAAAAACGAGTAAAAAAGCAAAGACCAAGTCTACCTCGGGCTAAGATAAAAAGTCAGCTTTCTCCTTTAAATAGTCCCTTCTTTTTGGCTTCATTGCTCTTCTACCGCTTTATTTTACAGATATTTTACTAGCTTATTTCTACTACTTCTTAATGGGAAGCAGCATATGCTCACGATTTTATAAGATAATTTTTGTGAGCCTGTTGTGAAAAACCGGTGGTAAAATATATGTAGGGGGCTACTGAAGAACTCCGATATTCTTGAAAATAGTTCGACCGACCCTCACTCTCGTTGGTTATAGTATAAAAATCACTTCCCTTAAGATGGAGGAAATTCATGAATAAGTTTCTCGCTGCTCTCACCGCTATACTCCTCACGGTACCGGGTTTTCTATTTTCCGCCGAATCCAGCGCGGACCAGGCGCTCAGCGGACTCGGCCTAAACAGTGGTAATCTCACACATAAGGAAATTCCCAAGATAAGTCCGAGATTGGGCCGGATGATGGGCAAGCTTAAAGACATGGGGGCTGAGAGAAGCGACATGCGGAACCTTTCAGCCCAAGACCTGTCCACTCCGCTCGTCAGAGTCAGCAATGAGGGAAATATAGAGGTAAATATATACTGCGATGAGACATCCGGAACCAATATGGAGCAGCTTTACAGCCTCGGGCTCGAAACCGAGGTCGTCAGTGAAAAATACAAGGTAGTTCAGGGCTGGCTTCCGTACGATAAGCTCGAAGAAGCGGCAAATCTCGGATTCGTATCCAGAATTACGCCCCCGGCCTACGGTCACACAAGGGTAGGCTCGGTAACCACGGAGGGAGACGGAATCATGGGTTCCGATATAGCCAGGGATACGTTCGGGGTGGACGGCGCGGGAATTAAAGTCGGTGTGATTTCTAACGGGGTCGACAGCATGGCCGCGTCCCAGCTTACGGGCGACCTGCCCGATTTCATAGACATAGGCGATCCCGGAAGCGGTGACGAGGGTACAGCCATGCTCGAAATCGTCCACGACATAGCGCCCGGCGCGGATTTGGCATTCCATAACGGTACATCCAGAATGAAATTCATACAGGCGATAAACTTTTTCCGAAATAACGGAGTGGACGTGATTGTGGACGACGTCGGCTTTCTGTCGGAGCCTTACTTCCAGGACGGCTCCGTCGCGGAGGAGGCGGCAGAGGCGGTCGAGGACGGAATTATTTTCGTATCAGCGGCAGGAAACGACGCTGACAGGCATTACCAGGATATATTCCTCGACGACGACCCGGAGGACACGGAACTCGACTTTCACGATTTCGGCGCCGCGGCGGGCGAAGGGAGCGATATCGGGATGACGGTCGAGATCCCCGGTTTCAGCGACTCCGTCATTGTGCTTCAGTGGACCAACCCGTTCGGGGAAGCTTCGGACGATTACGATCTTTTCCTGGTCGATTCATTTACGGGGGAGATACTGGACTCAAGCACGGACGAGCAAGACGGCAATGACGACCCGATAGAAATCGTAGGGGTGTCCAATGGCGGTCCCGGCGAGGGTTTTTTCGATATACTAGTAAGAAAGTTCAGCGGAGAGGATCAGACATTCGAAATATTTTTTAACCTAAGCGGCTCTCCGACCGAATATAACGTTCCGGAGAACAGTATTTACGGACACCCGGCGGCGCCGGGAGTTATAGCCGTTGGCGCCACTAATGACGGAGAAATCGAATTTTTCAGCGCCCAGGGCCCCTCCTCGATATTCTTCTCCCCGACGGTAACGGTCTCCGGTATATCTTCCGAACGAGCCGAGCCCGTTCTCGAGCAGAGGCAAACGCCGACTATTGCTGCGCCGAACAGAATATCCACTACGGCTCCCGGGTTCGAAACGTTCGCGGGCACGTCCGCTTCGGCGCCTCACGTGGCGGGTGTAGCGGCGCTTGTGCTTCAGGGCCTGGGTTTCGGAGCGAATATAGCAGCTCTGAGCAGGGCTGAGTCCGGTCTGGTCGCCGTGAGGCAGGTTGAGGAAGTAAGAGACATATTAGCAACTACGGCCGACGATATACCTCCCCCGGGATTCGACAACGTATCGGGTTTCGGGAGCATAAACGCTTTTGCAGCCGTCGAGGAGGCTATAGCACGGAGCGGAGGCGTTCCGGTCGACGGAGGCGACCCTCCCCCGGTGGACGGCCAGAATAATTCGGACGGCGGAGGCGGGTGCTCGATTCAGGCCGCGGGGAATGCCGGCGTTTCGGGAACCGGGGTTATAAATTCATTCATTCTGCTAATCCCGATACTGGTCTTCACGGTGAGATTCCTCAGAAGAACGAGAAACAGCCAATTTGACCGGAGGGCCCGACAGTGACTGTCTGTCCGTATTTATGAATAAACCCCTACGGGTTTGACCGCAATTCCAGAAGGGTAATTCCGGCTTGTATCCGGGGTGAGGAAATATTCATGAATACCTAGTTTATGTCCGGAGAATTGTATTGTATAAAAGGGGAGATTATGAGGCCAGATTCAGGGTAATCCTCCTCTTCTCGACATCGGCGTTCACAACCTTAACCCTGACCGACTGACCGATATCGAACCAGCGCTTCTTCCAGTTATTGACGCTGTCTTTAGGTATAAGCCCCTCAACGAACACTTCCTTGACTTCCGCAAACATGCCGAAGGGGAGGACGCTCAATATAACACCGTCGAATTCCTTCCCGACATGAGACTTCATCAAATGGGCTCTCTCGAGGTTTATGGCCGACCTTTCGATTTCATCGGCGTACCTCTCCCTGTTTGAAGAGTTCTCCGCTATCCAGTCGAGAGACTCCCGGTCATAGGGTTGACTGCTCTTTTTGAGGATGGCATTTAAAATCCTGTGGACGATTAAATCGGGATAACGCCTTATCGGGGAAGTAAAATGGGTGTAGTGATCGATAGCAAGCCCGAAATGACCCGCTTCACGGGTAGAATAAACAGCCCTCTTTAATGAACGCAGAATGAGCATGTTAACGGCGATTTCCTCAGGCTTATCCCTGCTCCTGTCAATAACGCGCTGTATGTCGAGAGTGTTCAGATCCCCGTTAACGGGCAGACTGTAGCCGAGCTTCTTCAGACCCTCCGACAGCTCGACGAGAGACTCCTTTTCGGGCTGTTCATGAACCCTGTAAAGGGAGGGAATTTTCAGGTTCCTGATGTGATTCGCCACCGCCGTATTGGCCGCTATCATAAATTCCTCGATAATGACGTGAGCGACATTTCTCTGGGTCCTGACCACGTCCACTGTCCTCCCCAGCTCGTCCCTTATGAGATCGGGTTCGGGTATGTCAAAGTTGAGCTCGCCCTTCTCGATCCTTCTGGCCCTGATCCGCTCATAGAGCTCGTGCATTATCCTGAGCTTGGGAGTGATATGTTTCTCCTCCGACGATATCCTGCCCTTTTTTTTCAGAATATCGGCTACTTTGCTGTATGTGAGGCGCGCCGCGCTCTTAATTACACTGTTGTAAAACCTGGATTTTATCATCTGGCCCCTGCGGTTAAAATCCATCTCGACTGTTTTGGTAAGCCTGTCCTTAAAGGGAACAAGGCTGCAAAGGTCGTTTGAAAGCTTCTCAGGCAGCATGGGAACCACTTTGGCGGGCATGTACACACTGGTGCCCCTGTTAAGCGCCTCGTTATCGATTTCACTCCCCAGATTCACGTAATAAGACACATCGGCAATGCTGACCAAAAGCCTGTAGCCGGATTTGGTTCTTTGTATCCCGACAGCGTCGTCAAAATCCTTCGCGTCGTCGCCGTCTATCGTGAAGATAATTTCATTCCTCAGATCCACCCTTTTTTCAATCTCTCTGCGGGCAATGTCGTCCGGTATCCCTTCAGCCTCTCTCAGGCATTCGGGCGGGAACTCCTCTTTTAAGTCATACTCTACCAAGAGGCCCTTTCGTTCGACTTCCAGATTGCCCGCTTTTCCGAGCACATCCACCAGACGCCCCCGTATATTACGGCCGGGGGAAACCTTGCCGCTTATTTCGAACACGACCAGACTGTTGTTCCTGAGACGTCTGATCTGCCCGGGCTGAAGCGGTATATGAGGGATTCGTTCGTCTTTGGGGATAATTTTTCCGGTTTTTCCCGTTCTCACAAATTTTCCCAGAATCCTGCCCCCTTTTATCATTCCTTTAATCGGGGCCTTGGTCTGAGGCGTCTCTTTTTTATTTTGAGACTCTTGTTTGCGTTCCGGAATTATATATCCGCCTTTCGTACTGCCGACTTTTCCCTCCCTTACCATTTTCCGGATAATCTTCTTGAGGACAGGCCTGTCTTCCTTCGGCATCCCCAGACGGCGCGTCAATTCCTTTGACCTCATGGGACGATTATCCGAACTCTTGAGTAAACTGAGTATTTCTTTAGGCTTGGGAACTTTCATCTATAGATTGAATTAATGACTCGTGTACGGATAGTTATTATTTACCGATAGTTACAATGTGGATAATTTTCCATAAGAGAAATTAACAGTATGTAATTTTACACAGTTTATCTTTCAAGTTCAATCCGCGTAAGTCCGCCCGTTTTCCCGTGCTTATTTCGAGCCCGGCGGCTCCCGTTTCCATACGGTTGAATAAATCATGAGATTCAGATAAAATTTCCCCTTCAAACAGAACGTCGCATAATCAAGGAGATCCGTATCCAGATGCTAAGGAAAAACATACCGGGGGCCGTATTAATAGTTCTTGTCGTTCTCTCATTTGTCGGTGTGGGGCTTTATCTGGGAATATCACTGAATTGGCCCGCCTATTTCAAGGTTCTGGCCATAGTGGCCGTAATCGCGCTGATTATTTCCGCCATTATAAATACGGTGCCGTCCGGTAAGAACACGAATAGTTAATATAATTCCCTTCTTCCGGCCCTCTTCGATCACGGTGTAATGATAAGCTCGCTTCCGCCGCCGGGTCCCGCCGCCTCTTCATCAGGATGGTAACGCAAAATATGTATCAGGTAACTTTGGGGGTTCGGGTCGTTTTCAGCATAAAACTTCACTTCTTTTAGAAATTCATTAACAACACTCACCGCGTAATCGAGGGTGACTCTGTCCTGGCTCAGGTCGGGGCTGTCCTTGTCCTCGGTTAGCGTAATCAGCACCCGCGTCGATATTTCATTCGCGAATCGGTTATCGCTTTGGTGCTGGTAGATCAACCCCTTCTTCTCCGTCTCCAGCGTGTTTTTTACGAGCTCAAATGCAGAGACCAGGTCCTCATTTTTAATACTTCCGTTCGCGCGAAGCGAATCGGCGATAATCTTCTCAATCCTGGCGAAAATTGCAGGATTCCTGTTATAAAGCTGAGCCCTCCGGACGTAGCTCGCCGCCCCCTCTCTTCTCAACCTTTGCTTCATTACCTTTTGCTGATGGTGCTTCTGCCCCTCTACGAAATACTTGCAGTCAGGCGGACAATTAATCTCGACACCCCTCTTCTCGCCGCAGCAGACAGGACATATCGAAGCCCTCTTGGCGGGACAGTATCTCTTCGCCTTTCTTTTGTCACAGATTACACACTTCATTGTACCGGCCTACAAAGCCCTCGGAGAAACGTTTTCTCTTACCCAGGCTATGATCTCATCCGTCCTCGCGCCGGGTTCGAAAACCGCCTTGACCCCCTTTTCTTTGAGTGACTCAACGTCTTCCGCGGGGATTATCCCCCCTCCGAATATAGTTATATCCCTCACCCCTTTCTCATCAAAAAGACGAATTATCTCGGGGAATATGAAATTGTGCGCGCCCGAGAGAATACTCAACCCGACAGCGTCCACATCCTCCTGAAGCGCAGTCTCGACTATCGCCTCGGGGGTGTTATGAAGGCCCGTATATATAACCTCGAATCCCGCATCCCTGAGAGCCCTAGCTATAATCTTAACGCCCCTGTCATGCCCGTCGAGGCCGGCTTTGCCTATCAGTATCCTGAGTCTTCTCCGGTCCGTCATTTAACGATTCACCCGCCTTCACCGCGCTTCCGGCAAAAACAGCATAAGAAAACGGAAATTTCTCAATCAAAAATAGCCCGGGTCCCTGTACACCCCGTACGCTTCTCTGAATATGTCGCTTATTTCGCCCAGGGTAGCGTATTCTCTGACCGCGTCGATAATCGAAGGCATTAAATTCTCCTCCCTCCTGGCCGCAGTCAAAATATCTTCGAGTCTCTTTTTAACCGCTTTATCATTCCTTCTCTCCCTGATCCGCCTGAGCTTTTCGCCCTGTTCCCGCTCCACCCTGTCATCTATTTTCAGCGTGGAAATAGTCGCTTCTTCGTCCGTATTGTATTTATTCACCCCAACTACGGTCTTCGTACCCGTATCGAGCTCCCTCTGGTACCTGTAGGCCGCGTCGGCTATCTCCTTCTGGGGATAGCCCTCCTCTATCGCCTTTATAATGCCGCCCATACGGTCTATTCTTTCTATATAACCGGCGGCCTCACTCTCTATCCTGTCCGTGAGCGATTCGACGACATAGCTTCCGCCCAGGGGGTCGATCGAATTTACAACCCCGCTCTCTTCGGCAATTAGCTGCTGTGTCCTGAGCGCGACCGTCACCGACTCCTCAGTCGGCAAGGCGAGGGTTTCATCCATGGAATTCGTATGAAGGGACTGAGTGCCCCCGAGCACCGCCGCCAGTGCCTGAATGGTCACTCTGGCAATGTTATTCAACGGCTGCTGCGCGGTGAGGCTCGCGCCCGCTGTCTGGGCATGGGTCTTCAACATCCAGGATTTAGGATTCTTCGCCCCGAAGCGCTCGCGCATAATCCGGGCCCACATTCTCCTGGCGGCCCGGAACTTCGCCACTTCCTCAAGGAAATCATTATGGACATTGAAAAAGAAAGAGAGGCGGGAAGCGAAGTCGTCAACGTCGAGGCCCCGTTTTACGCTTTCCTCGACATAGCCGATACCGTCCGCGAGGGTGAAAGCGAGTTCCTGCACGGCGGTAGAGCCCGCTTCCCTGATATGATAGCCCGAGATCGAAACCGGGTGCCATCCGGGGACCTGTTTAGCGCAGAACTCGATAATATCCACATTAATTTTCACGGAAGGCTCAGGCGGCGATATCCACTCCCTCTGAGCTATGAACTCCTTCAGCATATCGTTCTGAAGGGTTCCCCTGAGCTTCTCCCAGCTTATCCCCTTCTTCTCCGCCATTACGAGATACATGGCGAATATAATGCTCGCGGTGCAGTTTATGGTCATTGAGGTCGTTACTTTATCGAGATCAATCCCGTCAAAGAGAACCTCCATGTCCGCAAGAGAAGAAACAGACACGCCTTCCCTTCCGACCTCCCCTCTCGAGCGTTCATGGCCGGGGTCATAACCCATAAGCGTAGGCATGTCGAAGGCGGTGCTGAGACCGGTCTGTCCCTGAGAGAGCAGATACTTGAACCTCCTGTTCGTATCCTCCGGCGAGCCGAATCCCGCGAACTGTCGCATAGTCCAGAGGCGGCCCCGGTACATCGTGCTGTGGATACCGCGCGTATAGGGATAGGAACCGGGAAATCCCAGACCCCTTGAGTAATCAAATCCGCTCATCTCGAGGGGTGTGACGAGCGGGTCCACTTTCATGCCCGATACGGTTGTAAAGTCGGCTTCCCTTTTCGGTGAATTATCAAATTCTTTTTCCCACTTCTCTCTTGCTCTCGTCAGTTTGGAGAGCTCTTCTTTATCAATCGACATCCGTGCCTCCGACCCTATGGAATTCGGTGATTTTTCAAGAACCATATATAAATTTACGGCCCTCATTATAAATAGTACTAAAATTCCGGGTGGATTTAAACAGTTATTTGATAAACGGGGAAGAAAATCGAGACCGGGATACAAAATAAACAGGGGAGAAGAAACTTGGGGTTAGCCGGAGAAAGCTTCTATCCCGCATATTCCGAAAAAAGGAGGATCAAAGATATACGGGATAGAAGGTATTATTTCGTCGTTAAATAATTTTCATTAAATATTTCCGTTCACACCAAACTAGCACCGAACATTTAAGCAACATTATGGTCCGGGTGTCGGCGGAGTCTCCTCCTCAACTGACTGAGTGATGACAACCGTAGCTTCTATAACTAAATCTTCAGGCGGAGGTATAGGACAGAATGCAGCAAGCTCTGGGGGAACTTCGAGAAATATCCTTGCGGTCATTATTTGAGTTCCGCCGGCTCTTGCGGGGTTATACTGAACAACAAACTCCCCGGCCTCAACGCTTCCCGATACCGGGACTTCAACAACTGCAAACCCTCCGTTAAATAATCCGATATCCGGGTTGCTCAGCGATACCTCAGCTAGAGTCCCCGGTTTAATCCCGATTGTATTGAAGATTAGGGTCAAAAATATATCCTGAGCTTCCGCATCCATGGGATTCGGAACAGTGATATCCTGATTGTCAGGCGGAATTATCCCCACACCCTCGAGTGTAATGGTAATGAAATCACTCTCCTCATCGCCGTCTATGGGTCTTACCGTTACCGCAATGTTCACCGTTGCAAGCTCATTTATACCAATGAGAACTCCGGAAAGGTAATTCACAAATGCCACGCCCCCCTCGACTGTTAAACTTCCGCCGAAAAGACAGCCCCTTAATACAGGGGGCAGGTCGTTCGAGAATGTAATTTCGAAATCGATAGGCGTGCCGTCCGGGACAAGCTCCGTGTTGACCTGTATAACCGATTCGTCGCAGGCGTTTCCAAAAAGCGCCCCCGGATTGCCGCTTATACCGATTATGGCCGTGTTTATGGGCTTATCCGACACCTTATTGTTATCCAGACTATCATTACAGGAATGTTGAAGTACCATGATCAGTGCAACAAACAAAAGGGCAGAAAACCGTCTAAAAGGTTTGTTTGTCAGAATTCGTTTTATATCCATGAAAAACCATCCCTCCTTAATCGAAAATTGATGCGACTAATTAGCATTCACCGAAAACTCGACTACATCCACAGAGCCGCTGTCCGTCGATGCCTCCAGAAAAGCAGGATTGATAATATCTTCTCCGCTTAATAATATTATTACGAAAGCTATTCCTCTATTATCGGTAAGAATATCAAACGGGGAATCCACAAAAGCCCCCATGCTGAACCATTCAGTTATGGGAGTAGAAGAGCATCGTTGGGGCGAACAGGCCTTATCGTTTACGAGTTGAACCGCTCTGGCGTCGCTCACGCCGTCTCCGTTAGTGTCAACTACGAAGTCATTTTGACCTGCAAAGGAGGCGATCCATATAACCCGTACATCATTAAGAGGCTCTCCATCGGGACCTAAAACCTGAGCCTGGACCAGCCGTGTTGTGAGCGAATTGTCGGGGATTGTAGTATCACCGGGCGGATCGAGGATTTCCACGGTCGAGCCGAACGGGGCGAACGCCGGGTTGGCGCCTCCGCAACTGAGCGCGATTATCCCTGCCAGAAGAACTCCGGCAACAAGAGACGGGAATAATACTTTCCCTATAAGTTTTCTATTCATCAGATCATCCTCCTACTATTAATCTTTATCAGCTTCTATCTGATAATTCTGGGAGTTATGAAAACTATAAGCTCCCTCCTCTCATCATTGGTTAAATTCCTCTGAAACAGCCAGCCGAAGAGAGGCAGTCTCGAAAACCACGGCAGACTGTCGTTGGTATCGTTTATCCTTCGCGTAAAAATTCCTCCGATCACAATCGTCTCGCCGTCGCTGGCGAGGACCTGAGTCGTGGCCTCGTTTCTTCTGATGCTCGGCTGCCCTCCGGCCCCCGTAACCGCCGGGTCGGGGGCGTTGTCCGTAACCACTATCTCCATCAATATCCTGTTATCGTTCGTGACCTGAGGCGTGACGGACAACCTTAACGTGGCATCCACAAACTGCGTTTGAGTACCCGCAGCGGAGACGCTCAGAAAGGGAATCGATACGCCCTGCTCTATTCTCGCGGGCGTATTGTCGAGGGTTAAAACCTTGGGCGAAGACAGCACCCTTCCGTCGCCTCTGGACTCAAGAGCCGAGAGCCTGAGGTCGAGATCATACGCGCCTGTGAGGCTTCCGAGGACGATTCCCAGAACTCCTCCCGCGCCGGTACTCGCGGCGGCAGGCAGGTCTATAATAAAATTGTCGCCGGTGGTGCCGAAAGGGGCGCCGACCGAAGTTCCTCCGACTTCCACACTCGATGGAAACGTCGCTCCGGTAGGATTTCCGGTAGCCGCGGACGCGCGGTAATTAAAACCCCACTGCACACCGAGGTCGCGAGTGAAATTGAGGGTCGCCTGAACTATGCGGGACTCGATTAAAACCTGCGGCGTCCTGGTATCGAGGTCCCCGACCAGATCCTCAATCTGCCTCACTCTTATTCCGGTGTCGTTGATCAATATGCTGTTCGTACGAACATCCACTCTTATCTCCCCCCTCGGACTTAAAAGGGGCTCCACAAGCGGAATCAACTCCGCGGCGGTCGCGTAGTTAACGAAAACCTGCTTCGTTATCAGCGGCTCAAGCTGCTCGTTGGTCTGAGCCGCCCTTTGTACCGCCTGCTGTCTTGCCTGGAGGGTTCCGAGCGGCGCTATTCTCATTACATTCCCGTCAAGGAAAGCCCCGAGACCGGCGTCTTCCAAAATCACGTCAAGCGCCTGGTCCCACGGTATATTCGTTAATTTTAAAGTAACCGTCCCTGTGACGTTTCTGGCAATAATCATATTGAAACCGCTTATATCGGCTATGATCCTCAAAACATCCCTTATATCTGCATCCTTAAAATCAAAGGAAACCAGCTGTCCCTTGTATGTCTTGGTCGCTCCGGGCATTGTTGTAAGTCTGAAATCAAAAGCGTAAAGGTCTTCAGGCTTGACCGCGACCTCGACTTCTCTATCCCCCTGGATTTCATCAGCCATTTTACGGATCTCGCCGAAATTCAGGGTAATCAGATTTCCATCCTGCCCCATTTCGACCGGAACTTCTTCTTCCTTGAGCTCGATCACCAATATAACGTCATTCGGTTTAATCGGATCCCTGAAAGACGAAATGAAATTAATCGGACTGTCGAAATCACTCACATCTCTGGAGACCTGGAATTTATCGGCAAGTATGACATTCATAATTTTCAGGCTTACTTTTTTTTCTTCATCCGTAAGCCTTTCAAACTGTACCGGCATGGAAGTACCGATCGATACTATCCCCATACCCCGCTGGACCTCGAACCCTATGCTTTCAACGGAATTGAATCCGTCCGAGGGATTAGGCCTGTTCCCGTAATCCGGGTATACGCCCGAGGTGCCGGTCTGGGCCTGAGCGATTTGCATGAGTTCCGTTTCATTTCCCGAACCAGGGCCGGCCGGCTGAATCTCTGTTTCGCTGTAATCGTTTATCTCAAGATGCATCTTGCCCTGAGCCCATGTTCCTGAGAACAGGAAACAGGCCGCGAGCAAAATCACCGGGTTGAACAGGAATCTCATAAAACCATCCTCCTTAACTTAATAATCCTCCTTTATATTAATTCCGCTATTCACTCTTCATCATCTTGAAACGCCAAAACCGACTCCTTCACTTCTACCTTCACTTCTCCGTACACATTTTCAAATCTGGCCGTCTCCTGAACGAGCAGTCCCGTATCTCTGACCTCCAATATGACGCCTTCGTTGTTTCCGATCTTGTCTCCCACCCCGAGAAAGTAAGTATTCTCCTCAGGGTCGACTACCATTGCCTGGGGGTTTCCTCCTATCCACACGATGCCGGAGATTCTGAATTGATCCAGCGAGTATCTCTGGATCGGAGGACGCACTACGGGCGAAGGCCCGACAGGCGTGGCCACCAATTTTAAAAACGGCTTGAAAGGATCGCGCTTTCCCGCCGAGTCATAGGGCGGTTTCTCCTGAGCGGCCAGCGAATCACCCCTTCCGGGGAGCTGCGCGTCGCTCGAATCACCCTGTGTTGCATTCGGGTTTTCAGGGGCAGGCGGATTTTCATCCCGAACATCTTCACCGCCCGCTTCATCAGATATTTCATTTTTATTATTACGCGCTTTTTTGATTACCTCATAGCCCTCAGAAACCGTGTCGTCATCGACATCTACTCCCGCCTCCTGAGAATAAAGACCACGAATCGGACAGAGAGCCACTATCGACAAGATAAGGAACCCGCCAATTAATTTCCCCTTTCCTTTCAAAATATTTCTCATTTGTCGTCCAACCGCTATTTTCCTTTGCGCATTCCCTTTGCTTTTCATTTTTTCGGCGCCACGGGGGGCTGAGGTAATAACCTGAAAGTTACTACATTGAACTTGGCATTGAGTAAGACCTTGCCCCCGTTAACATTATTTCGGGTCAGCTCCAGGTTTCTTACGTTAACGATTCTCGGCAGCCTCGATATGCGGTCAAAAAAGTCAGCCAGATTATAGTAAGACCCTATTACTTCCATCTGTACAGGAATTTCGGCGTAAATTTCTCTTGTGACCTGCCCCTGGGGAGCGAAAATGATTGAATCCAGATTCGAGGCCGATATCTCCGAATATACGCTGTCTATCAAAGTCGGTATTTCCTTCTCCTTTGGAAGCTTCCGCGCTACCAGTTTAAATTCCCTGTTCAGGCGTTCGAATTCCTTTTCAAATTTCGGCAGCTCGGCGGCGATAGCTTCATATTCCCTGACCTTATTCTGTACCTGTCTCAGCCTCCCTTCGGCCCGTGTTATTTCCTCGGCCTTAGGAGACCAGAAGAAATACCAATAGACCGCTGATATAACTACGACAATCGCTATCAGAATCCCGATTTTATTTTGCAGGGACTGTTCATTAATTCTTTCGGCAATATCATTTAAGAAATCCATTGTCTCTCATTCACCTTCTTTGCCTAAGGGCTTTGCGCCTGATTATCGACTTCTTCCTCGTCTGCCGGGCTTTTTTTATTACCCGCATAGTCAAGCCTGGTATCGATAACGAAACTTCTAAGATTCTGTTTTCTTATCTCCGCTTTCTTTATTACTCCGAGCTCCACACCTTTAAAAAAAGGTGAGATCTGAAGCGCCTGCATAAAGTCCGCGACGGTAAACTCGTTATCCGCCACGCCGATTAGCTTCGCCTGCTGCCCCTTTTCGGAGAACTCGTCGATCCATGCCTTGTTCGGTATGGCGCCTGCGAGGGCATCCATGACGTATAAAGGTCCGGTACGATTTTTTTCCAGTACATTTATAATTTCAATTCTTCTGTTAAGCTCAGCGTTTTTCGCCTTGAAATCATCCACTTTCTTTTTTATAACCTCAAGCTCCTTGATCCGGTTTTCCCCCACTCTTATTTGCGTGTTTAAATCCTCTATCTTCTTATTCTGGAGAATATGAAGAGTCGCTATGACGGCGAATAAAGCAATAATCACGCAAGTCCCTATAAGGAGCTCTCCATACCCTTTTACCTCTCTTTTTTCCGGTGTGGGGATGAGGTTTACTCTTATCATTGCTTATCCCCCGGCTTTCTCGAAGCAAGGCCCATAACAACGCTCATCATCGGCGCTATGGATTCTATATATTCTGGATCAAAATCACCCTTGTCGTAAGTGACGCTCCTGAAAGGATTCATGAACTCCACCTTTGCCTCGTTAAGGTCGGCCAGGGTTTCTTTCAACCCCGGGACCATCGATGAGCCTCCGCCGATCAAAATATTGTTCACTTTGCCAGTCCATAAGGTTGAAGAAAAGAACTCGAGAGTCCTCTTGATTTCCCCGCTTATCAATTCAATGAAATCCTGCCTTAGAGAGCCGACCTCGGAAGACGATTCCTCCTCCGGAGGAGTAAATTTCATCTTCTCTGCTTCCTCATACTCGAGCCCCAATTCATTCATTATCCATTCAGTAAACTGATTTCCGCCGGTTGTTATGTCGCGGGTAAAGATCGAGACGCCGCCCTTTAGAATATTTATGTTTGTAACCGAAGCCCCGATATTGACCAGCGCGACAAGGTCCTCGGATTCCATGTAATTTATTTCGTACATATTTTCCAGGGCGAAAACATCCACATCGACAACAACCGGATTGAGTCCGACCTCTTTGACAATCGAAACGTAGGAGTTGGTAACGTCCTTTTTTGCGGCCACAATCAGAACATCGATATTACCCTCAGGCGTCTCACCTGGAATAACCTGATAATCATAATTTACATCCTCTATGCTCTGGGGCAGGTATTGCTCAAGTTCCCAGGGAATGGATTCCCTGAGCTCGCTTTCGGACATTTTCGGCAGACTCACCTTTTTGATTATTACGGAGTGGCCGGAGATTGAAATCGCAACGTTCTTTGTTTTAATCTTCAGGTCGTCTATCAGAGAGGATATGGCCTCAGCGACGGCATCGTGGTTCTGAATAACTTTGTTTACGATAGACTGACGGGGCAGAACCGTCTGTCCGACATTCTTCAGCTGGTAGCCGGATTTGGTAGATTGAAGCTCCACCAGCTTGACAGTATTGGAACCGATATCTAGGCCTATAAGCCCTTTCCTACGTAAAAACAAGTGATCCTCCTTAGTTACAATACTAATTTAACCACTTTTTTAAAATATTTGCAATAGTTACTTTAAATCATATCAATCCGCCCTTTAATCATTTATGTTATCGTACTGAAATACTTGATTTTATTCAATATCTACTAATGTATAAATTTATGCCGGGCAGCTATTAATTTTGAAAGAGAGAGGGAAGAGTGGAAAGAGCTTGCGGTGCCGTACAAAACGGCGTTATCATCTGAAAGTGATTTATTAAGGTAGTCGGTAATCATTGTTTCAACTCAGGCAACCCTCCCGCCACAGGTTCATCCACCCCGGGCCATCGGTTTTGCGTCCCACACTTTCGCGTAGTCTGCCCTTTATCTGCCGGAAAACCTATACCATAAATTGAAAAGTACCGCTTAAGAGCCTATATGTCAAGAATTTTACCCAGGGAAATCGGGTGCATTTAAATGGAATTTAAAGTAAAACAAGAAGTTTCTAGGAAGAAGGCGAAACATCCGTACCGTCTTCATAATAGATCTCGACCTCTCTTGAAAATACCCTGCTCGGGTCGGACGCTACGGACAAGCTGAAGAATACCCTTTCGGACGGATAGAGCAAAGCGGTCGGATCATCTCCAAAAACGGAGACCGAATTTGCTTCAATTACATTTCCGTTCTCGTCTTTAAGCACTATTACCACGTAGAGCGAGCTTACCGCCTCATCCCCGACGTTAATTACCGCGCCGTTGAATTCGAGGTTTCCTTCCCTGTCGAAACTCTCCAGTATGGGACCGTCAAGCTCAACCGTACCATTCCCCTCGGGGCTGGCGCATCCCCAGACTGACAAGACCATTATAACTATGAGGACCATATACTTTTTCATTTCTTTCTTTTCTCAGCCAGCTCAGATATTGAAATTACATTTTTACCGGATTCCTGCCTTTTTTTCACCTTGCCATCCGACTGCTGATCGGTCTTATGATCGTCGATTATATCGCCGAGCACCTTATGCATTATTTTGAGCGCGCCGATCGAATGCTCCTTGAGGTAACCCTTTTCGAAAACGACTTCTCTTTTTTTCCTCGCCATCAGGAGATAGAAAATAAACGCCTGGTTATTTAATACTATCAGCATCGCCGCATAGAGAAGGTAATTATCGGCAAGGACTTTCTTTAAAATAGCCTTTGTGTCCGAATCTATTTTCACTATACCGAACGGCTCCGTTTCGGCCTGCGAAGTAAAAGGCACGGATACCGATATAATCCCGTTATTATCCTTAACCGTGTATCCGCTTTCAGGATAAAACTCCTTCATGAATAAACCATAGGTGTCCAGCCCCTTTTCAACGTCCTTTTTAAAAACGACACTGAAGAACTTAGGCGCTATCTCAAACGTGTTGAATAATTTCTTTCTTCCCAGTCTCTTATCAAGGAAATGATAGAATTCTCCGCTTGTCGGCTCTTTGCCCTCCTCCGAATAAAAGTCACTTGCCAAGTCACCGATAGTTTCGGAAATCGCCCTCGTCTTGGTCACGAACTCGCCTTTCGCCTTATTGAATTGAAATAGAAACACCAGTCCTATCAGGGCCAGAATACACAGCTCTATTCCAATTGCTTTTGCGATAGTCGAAAATTTATTCATCAGGCGCTCTTCATAAACTCTTCGAGTATTTCCTGAATTCCTTCATCCTGAGAATGTCTCAGAAGCATAAAAATCATTCCGCCGAAATCTTTCCTCATGTCCTGATCGAGACTTCTGTACAGGTTAATAAGCGCTTTCTCCGCATCCGTCAGAACCTCAAAACTGTCTTCAGAAATCTCTTCCTTATCCATAAATCTTTTGAGGCGCTCTTTTTTGGCGACAGTCCACAGCTCCTCCATCTTTACCTCAAGTATCGATGCAATTTGCTGGCACCTTTCAAGCGAAGGGGCATCGACCTTCCCCGTTTCAAGCTGATGTATGAAAACGCTTGAAACCTCGAGCGAGCGGGCCAGATCCTCCTGCGTAATATTTTTTTGTTTCCTTTTGCTCTTTAAATAATCGCCAAATCTCATTATTGCCTCCGGAGAATAAGGGTATCCCTAAATTAATTAGAGTGACTAATTAATTTTACATTATAAATGTATTGGAACGCAAGACTATTTAATACTTTTTAAAGAGGCGCTTAAGCGGCGGAGAAAAGAAAGGAAAAAGGTGCATTTTTGACCGAGAAGGACACGGTTTATTTCAAATACACAGCCTGGTTCAACATCAGGAAATAAAAAATACTTTTAAACGATAGAAGGACTATCTCAGGATTTTGGAGATACGCGGTCAAAGTCATCCGACGATATGTATATTTTCTATTTAGAGTAAACTTTAAACCACGTCTGTTTTTAAACCAACATTGATCAGGGATATTGCAAATGCATTTAAAGCAAAACGCAGGTTCTGAAAAGATTAACTCCATACCGGATATGCTGAATTACTTCGAGGACAACCTCAAAGCGGAGGAAGAATGGAAAATAGGAACGGAGTACGAGTGTATCGGCGTTTACCGGGAGAATGCGAAAGCAGTAGATTATTCAGGTGATCGCGGGATTGAGACGATTCTCAAGAAACTTTCTCTTCTATATAATTGGGACCCAGTAATAAACAGTAATCATGTCATCGGGTTAAGGGGACCGGACGCCGGAATCAGCCTGGAACCAGGCGGACAAATCGAGCTGTCGGGAAAACCGCACAGAAATGTCCATACCGCTCAAGAGGAGTACAATGAATTTATAAACAAACTCCTGACATCGGCGGAAGGCCTCAATATATCTTTTCTGGGTCTGGGCATGCAGCCTGTCAGTACATTAGATGAAATTCAATGGGTGCCGAAAGAACGGTACAGGATTATGGCTCCCTACATGGAGAAAGTCGGCACCCTGGGTCACAGGATGATGAAACAGACGGCCTCTGTTCAGGTAAATATTGACTATTCGAGCGAGACGGACGCAATGAATAAATTTCGTACGGCAATGGGACTCGTACCGCTGCTCAGCGCTATTTTCGCAAATTCTCCAATCTCCGATAACAAACTCAACGGCTATATGACCTTCAGGGGACACGTCTGGGCAAACACCGATTCTCAACGCTGCGGTCTGTTGAAGTTTGCCTTTAACGAAAATGTCCGTTTCGAGGATTATATACGCTATGCGCTAAACGTGCCTATGTATTTCATATCCCGAGATGAACGGCTTTTGGACATGACCGGACTAACGTTTAAGGAATTTATGGAAACGGGCTGTGAAGGACATTATGCGACCGTTGATGACTGGGGCCTCCATTTATCAACCTTATTCCCTGAAGTGCGTATGAAAAAATATATCGAGATTAGATGTTTTGACAATATTCCTCAACAACTTGTAATGGCCGTTCCCGCTATCATCAAGGGAATTTTTTACGATAACGACTGTCTCCTGGCCGCCCGGGACCTGGTCAGGGATATGTCCTGGGAGGAGAGGCTCGACGCTTATCATTCAGCGCACCTGATAGCGCTTGACACAAAAATCAGGGGTGTAACTTTTACCGAGCTGGCAAAGGAGCTTATGCTGATTGCGATAAACGGATTGAGCAAACAAAACACGCTAAACAACCAGGGCGAAAACGAAACCGTTTATATGGATTCGCTTCAGGATATGATTTGGAGTGGCCGCTGCCCTGCTGATTTCGTCAGGGAAAGCTGGTTAGACAACAGAACCGGGGACTTAATAAAATTTATCGATTCATATTCTTATAAAGCTTAAATGCCGCATTGCTCTTAATTAAGTAATCCGATGACAGCACATACGGGGCGAGCTTAAATATATCGCAATTACTACTCCTGACTATAACAGGAGACAGGACTTGAGCGCCGCGACCCGCGCAAGAATATTGATTCTTATCCGGCCTCTAATTCAGGGCCGCATCCAGCATACTTCACTACTAAAATGTTTTGCCCAGGTACACAAAAGGCGGGAGAACGACACCGAGGATTTTCTTGTCATCACTTGATATAGTAGATATTGAAGGAAGAATTTCTTTCAGGTCTATAGACTTTGCCTTATATTCAAGAGCAGAGACATTCAGATGACTAAATTCCTCTTCTTCTGCTCCGGCGCTGTCCGTTTGATTTCGAGCTATTTTAAATCCCCCGCTGTTGAACAGATTAGCCGTATCAGGCGATAGCTTTACCAGCGTACTAGACACAACATCCCCGGTATCCGGCGCCGCCAGGATCGCCGCTTCGCCCGGTGTATCCAAACCTGCTTTTGCAATCAATGGCTGTTCTTCCATATTCCCCTCCTCGGCAAGAGAAAACGGCGCAGCCATTGCGCTCAAGGCCATAATTAATGATGCGATAAAAAATAGCATTTTTGTCTTTATTGTTTTCTTATATCTTATGCTCATCTATCAAACCCCCAAAACCTTTCTAACTCTGAGATGCACGTTTTTAACTCTAGGATGCAAGAAATTGAGAAGCCCACCAAGATTAGTGTTAATGGGCTTCTCTCTAAGAGGAAGATGGTTGCCCGTTCATAGTTATTGTCCGGAACTGTACAGCTTCATTATCAAGCGTGGTTCGGGAGAGGAAATGGACTTCTTCCGGATTATTGACGGGAAGCAGTAAGGTCTTGTTAAATAATACTTAATTTTACTTTCTATGATGTCGGCCAGAAAAGCTGGAAAGGATACATAAACCAGTTTATAGTGGTCCTAAAAAATGCCCGGAGACGGAATTGAACCGCCGACACGAGGATTTTCAGTCGGTTTTCGTATATTCGGGTAAGGTATTGATACTATTTATAAAATGGGAAAAAACCCTTTTTCAGGGGTTTCTATTTGTTATATATGTTATACGGGGTACAACGGAAAGGGTTAATTATGGTTGGTTCTTAGATTATTCTTAGACATCCATTCTTCTACTTTGATACTCCACGTCCTTAAACAATATACTAACTCTTGTCTAATTTGGATTTATAACCGACCACCATAGGGAATTACTGTGCCCACCCAAAAACTATAAAACGAAAATTAAGGTCAAAGCCACCTCTCCTTAGTTCCTGTAGAGATGCTTTATGGGGCTCAGCCACCCAACACTCAGACCCTCTGATGCTCACATTATTCGTCTGAGTTTTGGAGGGACCGTACCCCCTCGTAGTCTTTCGGGTAGCCCACCAGTCGAAACACTTGCTCGTTATCAGAATCTACCATGGCTGCTTCGAAGAGGTCCTCGGTTTCGGTGACTGTACCATCCGCATCCAACCAGATTGCCAGACTGTTCGGGCAGTCACAGGAGAGTGTGCGCCCGTCAAGTAGACGCTGGGCCGTTCCCACAGAGGTCGCCTGCACACCTAGGTCGGCCGCCAGAACAGGCCTGGCAGGTCCGTATATGCCGTCTGTTTCCAGCTCGTAACTGCCATCGGGCAAAATTGGAGGCTCGATTTTCACGACCATGCTGCTACCACCCTCAAGTCCTCTTGTTGGGTCTGAGATATTGTTGTCGTACATAATGAATTGGCGATCCTCAGCGATCCATTTAGGATCGTGCACCGCGGATAGGAGGAAAACATCGGCATCATCCCGGCCATAAACCCATGGGTTGCCCCATCGATACAAGAGCTCTCCGCCCCGGCCATAACGTCCGCCCGTGCTCCCGGCTGCCTCCTGAGTGGTGGTAGAGTGATCGATTACCCAGAGTTCGCTGTAGTGGAATGATGTGAAAACAATCTGATCGAGCTCTTCAATATAGAAGGCAGAGTTCACGTGCATGAAATCCTCTGGAATGGTTAAGCCACTTCCGTAGTTGATGTCGATCCGCCCGAGATTTTCTTCTAAATTCCCGAAGTTGGCCTTTGTCGGATCGAAGTCCTGAATGAGGTGATCGGCAGCGTTCCATTCCCAAACTATCTCTCCTCCACTACTTCCCGTCGGTCGTACCTCTATGATGGAATCAATCCATAATCCACCGGAGGTAAGGCGTTGCGGGTTGCGTCCTAGCGCTATGGACTCCTCTTCGGTGTAGTACCTCCACACAGGCATAAGGAGATTTCCATTAGGTATCACTGTGGCAACATGATGAGGCGCGAAGTCGTCGCTGAAGTATTCGAACGTCCAGACAACATCACCGTCTTTTGAGATGCGCTCGACAATGCCTCCAATCTGAAAGGTGGCGTTGTTCGCATCACTGTAAGCCTTTACGAAGCGATTCTCGGGCACGATATTGTTGATCGATCCAGCGCGTATTATACTGCCGTCCTCCTGGAGAAAGGCCGACTGCCCGGCGAAGAGCTCGCTGGACCACTGATAAGCAACATTGTACGAACCGTCGAATAAATACGTCTCAGTCGATATGCTTGGCGTGTACAATATAAAACTCTCTCCGTTATTTCCATCGGAGGAGCAGCCGCCGACAATTAGGACCAGGATAAACGTCAGATATATCCACTCTGGGAACCTCAAGCCGCCAAAGATATTATTAGATGTGCTAAGTTGATAGAATCCCATCCAGTGATTACTCCTTTTTGATTTCTTTGTTTTTAAATAGAACAATTAGTCAAAAGAATTAAATCGCCTGAACTGCTGTTTATAAGAATATTTATCCAAATGTAGTGCAGTTTTCCGTGGCAGTCAACAAGCTATAAATAGGCTTTCACAGCTCTTGGCAACAAAAACTATAGCTCTGCTTTATAAAAGTCCTGCGACAGACATGGCCGACCGATGTAACGGTTTTTGGGGAAGATCTGAGTATCGATCCCGTTCCGACATGTAATACTAATCCACGCCCTTTCGATATAACTATATTGTTTACAATGCTATGACGTCCGGAGAAAAACTTAAGACTGGATGAACTTTATTAGAATTATGCCCGGAGACGGAATTGAACCGCCGACACGAGGATTTTCAGTCCTCTGCTCTACCGACTGAGCTATCCGGGCATGAATGAAGCGTACAGAAAGTTGATTTATGAATTGCTGCAAATTGAGATAAAACTCAAAAAGCGGATAAAATTCTACCCAACTACTAATTTACAAGCAAGTGTGAAATTCAGCTATTTACGACTAATTTTTTTCGGTCTTAAGTGAGACAAAAGGGAGAACAGCGAATTTTCTTCCGTGCTGTTCTCCCCCCGCCCACACAAAGGAGATATGGAGAGATGAGAACCCTGATCCAGAGTCTCTAATTTTTTTTCAGTCTAATTACAATTCAATCCAGTAAAGCAACTGCCCCATTACGCCGTACTGGTCTTTTTCAAACGACCCGTCTTCGGTTTCGAAGAAACGCTCGTCCGAATGATCCCATCTGAATTCCGCTCTGGCTTCAAAATTATCCAGATACCTGTTATCGGCGATAAGACCTTTAAACGGTTTGAAAGACAGGGTCGGCGTAACCTCAAACAGCTGTTGCTCGAGCCCGGTCCTGAATCCGTCCGGATCGTCGAAGTACTCGCCTCTGACAGCCAGTGTGACAGCCGGATGAAGATCAAGCACTACGTAGCCTGCTATACCCCACCAGGAAACGCCTTCATCGTTGCCCAGCTCGTCGAATATAACGTCTTGCTGCCAGCCGAAGTCGGCATCCACGATGAAAGTGACCTTATCCATCAGAGTCAGTGTGCCTACAGCGGTAATAAGCTCGCGCCATCCGTTGCCTCCGAATCCGAAGTCATCTGGCTCCCTTCCGAAGTATCCGGTTACGCCCAGCCATGCGTCACTAATGGCTCCGCCCGAATAACTGAACGCTATCTGACTCTCAATCGTCGCGTTGTCGTTGAGATCCTTGACCTGGTCCCATCCGTTGTTAAGCCCTGCCGTCAGTGTTAACGGCCCCGCAGTGTAGTCGGCCCTTATACCGGTGTGAGTAAACGGTATGGCGAATCCGAACAGGATAGAGCGCGTGATGTTGGGGTTGTCCTTGGCCTCTATAACCTCGTATCCCGCAAGCGTTACGAATTTACCTGCATAGAAGTTGATCCCGTTTCCGACAGGAGCTAAAAACTGGAGGTACGCCTGATAAGGGTCAACCACGTCGCTCTCGAGTCCGTTTGAAGCAAGGAGCGGCGCCTGTTCCCCGAACAGGATGTCCGCCCTGAATCCCAGGAGGTCCATGATTCCGCCCTCCATGCTGGGGGTCTTTGAGACAGAGACGGTAAACGCGTTTATCGCGAACTGCTCGTTATCAGGATAGAGCGACCTTAGCTGAAGGTCATTCGTCGAGCCGCGGTCAAACACGTACTGGTATGTCGTATCGACATAAAAACCCAGATCTACGGAATCGAAGAATTTAAACAGACCGTCATATTTCAAATCCTTGTCTTCCTGTTTTGTGATGAATTCTTCCATTTTCATCTGGTTAGCGGCTTTGTCAGCCTCAAGCTGCTCGATTTTTCTCATGAGCTCTTCGTTCTGCTGACGATTCTGCTCAATCATCTGTTTTAACTCCTGTATCTGTGACTCACTGCTCTGGGCAAATGACGTCACGGAACCGAAGGGCGATAAAACAGTCAGTACGGCTAAAACAATCATTAACCTTTTCATTTCTGACTTATCCTCCTTTTCATTGTTTTATCAAACATTGTTTCTGACTCCGCCGTCCCCCGGACGTGAGTGCCGGAGGGACAGCGTCCCGAATTCATTTTTTTACTTACGACTTCTGCTCGCTTTCGGTGAGTACTCCGGCTCCTGACGGCTCCTCTTTCTCATACATAGTCATTGTAGAACCGCCTCCCTCGGCAATCTGTTGAAAATCAGGATATGCCATCATTCCATGCTCTCCGAGATCAAGTCCTTCCATCTCCTCTTCTTGAGAGACCCGCAGTCCCATGGACACCTTGATTAGAAGGAAAAGTATCAGTGCGCATACAACGGTGAACACACCGTATGCGGCTACACCGATGAGCTGTGTGATAAAGCTGTGCTCAGGGTTAGTGCTGAATATGCCAACTGCCAGAGTACCCCAGATACCGCATACAAGGTGAACCGAGATAGCACCGACCGGGTCGTCTATTTTTACAACTTTGTCAAAGAAAAGCACCGATGCGACTACAATCAGGCCCGCAATAAGCCCTATGATTACCGCGCTCAGGGGAGTCATAACGTCGGCTCCCGCCGTGATTCCCACAAGACCCGCAAGCGAACCGTTCAGGATCATCGAGAGATCGGGCTTCTTGAACACTATCCAGGAAAGAATCATCGCGCCTATTACACCGGCGGCGGCGGCGAGAGATGTGGTTACGAAAACAAGCGATACCGGACCGGGGTCGGCGGACAAAACCGAACCGCCGTTAAACCCGTACCATCCGAACCACAGCATGAAAACGCCGACTGTCGCAAGCGGCAGGCTGTGACCGGGTATTGCTTTTATTCCGGATTTAGTGTACTTGCCGAGTCTCGGCCCGAGCAGCATCGCCCCTATCAGAGCCCCCCAGCCGCCTACGCTGTGAACAAGGGTCGAGCCGGCAAAATCATAGAAACCCATACCGTCCAGCCAGCCGCCTCCCCACTTCCAAGAGCCTGCAATCGTGTAAACAATCGCTACAAAAATTGTGGAAAACACAAGGAAACTGCTGAGCTTTATTCTTTCTGCAACGGCTCCCGAAACAATTGTGGCGGCAGTGGCGGCGAACATAGCCTGGAATATAAAGTCAGTCCAGTAGGTATAGCCTCCGTCCGCATACTCTATAAGACCGGCGGCGCCTTCAGGCGACGCGATACCGAACCCCGCGAATCCGAAAAAGCCGTTGAATTCGCCGGGATACATAAGATTAAAACCCACGAGCGCGTAAGTGAGAATCCCCAGCGAAATGATAGAGACATTCTTGAATAAAATGTTTACGGTATTTTTTGCGCGCGTAAGCCCGGATTCGAGCGTCGCGAATCCCAGGTGCATAATGAAGACGAGAAACGTCGCAACTAGCATCCAGACGTTATTTGCAGTAAATATTGCATCTGCAGCCGTAGGCCCCGCATCCTCCTGTGCGTAAGCCGCGACCGAACTCATAACTAATATTGTAAAAAGGGGTAAGAGGCTTTTAATTATTCCCATGCCCCTGAATGCACACCAAAACTTTTTCATCTCAAAGTCCTCCTTTGGAAGGGTGTTGAAACCAGAATATTTTCTATATGACAGGTGCAAGAGACATGCCAAGCACACGGGGCGAAAACAGCCTTTCCAAATTCAGGCATTTATGCCTGATATCATTGAATTATCTTGAAAGCGTTAAATAAACGGGAACCGCTCCGAAGACAACCGGAGATGCCTAGTAATTAAGCACGGAAGATTGATTTTCAAGCATTTTGATGCTTCGGACAAACCAGCGAGTCATGCATGCCGGATATTATCAGAGGGCTGAAAAGATCACCTGAATAATATGAATGTACAGATAGCCGGAACTGCGTTAATGCCCCGTCTATTCCGGCGGGGATGGTGGTCCCTAAAAAACCGGAGCCTGTTATTCTATTTCGAGCACCTTTCCCCTCGTTTCGGGAAGGGTCAATACAACGACCGCGGCTGCAACCGCGAATACGGACACAGTAGTCAACCCGGTCGCGAAGCCGTACTTCCCCACCAGATAACCTATCATCGGGGGGGCAATGGCTGACACGCCCCGGCCGACATTGTAACAGAAGCCCTGGGCAGTTCCTCTCGCCCTTGTAGGGAATATCTCTGAGAATATCGCGCCGAAGCCGGAATAAAATCCCGTGCCGAAAAATCCTATGAACGGCCCTAATATGAGTACCTCGCGAAGTGTGGTGGCGTGGCCGAAGAACCAGACGAGCACCGCCATTATAAGAAGGTAAGCTACAAAGACGGGCCTTCTCCCAAGCCTGTCGCTTATAAAACCGAATGTGTTGCAACCTATAAAAGCGCCGATGTTTATAGGGATAATCCAGATAAAGCCTTTCGTGTTCAAACCGACGCCCTTTTCGCTTGCGAGAAATTGAGGAAGCCAGAAGTAAAGACCCCAGTAAGCTATCATACAGAGGCTCGTAAGGAGCGTTGCCGTGATGGTGTATCTGATCAGGTCGGGCCTGAATATCTGGGTCAGTGTAAAACCCTGTCCCTTCTCGCTCAATTGTCCCCCTTTTCTGAGCTCCTTCGTTTTTTCCCAGACCTCGGGCTCATCAAGATGCCTCCTTATATAAAAAACCAGGAAAGCCGGCAATACGCCGACGAGGAAAAGGAGCCTCCAGCCAAGGTCAAGACCGTCAAGTGTAATGCCTATTACGGGGATGGTATAACTTACGCCTTCTTTAAAATTAGGGATAATCAAAGTAGCCAGAACCGCAGCCAGGATATAACCTATGCCCCAGCCGCTCTGCACCATACCGATAACCTTGCCTCTGTGCTCCCTGGGCCACTTCTCCGCAACGAGCACCTCGCCCGAGGCCCATTCCCCGCCCATGCCCAGTCCCAGAAACAAACGGCAGACAAGGAGAAAAGCCACATTGGGAGAAAATGCGCTGAGTCCCGTAAATGCCGAGTATAGTAGTATGCTGTACGTAAGCGCTCTTACTCTTCCTATATAATCCGAAATAATGCCGAACGCCGCGCCGCCGAAAGCGGACGCAAAGAGGGTTACCGAGAAAAGCGCGCCGACCCAGGCTTCGGAGAGGTTAAACACATGCCCTATCGAGCCTACCGCGAAAGCAAAGAGCAGGAGGTCCATCGCGTCGAGCGTCCATCCCAGGAATGCCGCAAGAAAGGCCTTCCACTGATCGGAGTCAATATCATGAACCCAGTTGAACAGCCCCTGTTTTGAAACGCTAACACCTGACGTGTCGTTACTCATGGACCGGCCTCCCAATGCCCGAGACTTATTACATTTTTTCCATCCTACTAAATTTCACTATTTATGTCAATCCCGCAACCCCTGCCGGGGCTGCGGGTATTCATGCGGTATTTTCAAACTACGCACGTACTAATAATGTACTGCAACTCCCGTGACTTTTCATCCCCGCTTTTTTTCTTGACTAAAACAGGCCTGAGCGTTAAATTGTTAGAAACATGAACAGCAAGAGTTTATACATAGAAACCTACGGCTGCCAGATGAACGAGTACGACTCTGACAGAATCCGAAACGCGATCGACGCAGTTGAGACAGATAGGGCCGAGAAGGCCGATATTATTATCATCAACACATGCGCCATACGGGATAAAGCCGATCAGAAGGCGTTTAGCAGCCTCGGAAGATTTAAACACCTCAAAGCCAGAAACCCCGATCTTATAGTAGGCATCTCCGGCTGCGTCGCCCAGCTCTACGGAGACAAGCTCCTTCAAAGAATGCCTCATCTCGATTTTGTTCTCGGTCCAAGGGCGATTCCAAGGCTCCCTGAAATCATCGGCAGAATACGCTCCGAGAAACTGAGGCCTGTTGAAACGTCATACGACATCGAAGAAATCTTCGACGTGGAGCCGCATCATCAAGAAGGGAAGGTAACAGCATTCGTTTCCGTGCAGCAAGGGTGCAACAAGAGATGCTCATACTGCATCGTTCCCCATGTCAGGGGGAACGAGGTAAACAGACCGCTCGACGATATTCTTAAAGAAACGGAAAATCTCGTGGGCAAGGGCGCGCGCGAGGTAACGTTTATCGGACAGACTGTAAACTCGTGGAAAGAAAACGGCTACAAATTCGGGGACCTCCTGAGGGCCGCCGCCGAAATAGATGACCTTGAAAGAATACGCTTCACGACATCCTACCCGAGAGACATAACCAGAAAAATGATAGACGCCTTAAAAGGCGTCCCTAAGGTATGCCGGCACATGCATCTGCCGGTTCAGTCAGGCTCCAACAGGGTGCTCGGCATGATGAAAAGAACATATACAAAGGAATGGTATTCCGATACGGTGAAAAGACTGAGAGACGCAGTACCGGACATGGCCCTTTCAACAGACATAATCGTCGCATACCCCGGGGAGACGGACCGGGATTTCCAGGACACCATGACCCTGCTCGAAGAAGTAGAATTCGACAGCGCTTTTTCATTCAAGTTCTCACCCCGTCCCGGCACGCCCGCCGCGGAGTGCCCGGAGGAAGAGATTATAGATGAAGAGAAGGCCGGTCGGAGATTAACCGCGCTTCAGAGCTTTCAGCGTGACATTACCATCAAAAAAAACTGTGAACGGGTAGGACTGGTTGAGCACGTCCTGGTCGAGGGAACGAGCAAAAACAATCCCGACTTTTTAACAGGCAGAACCACTCACAACAGGATCACGCACTTCCCCGGCACAAAAGAGCTTACAGGGCAGATTATGAAAGTGAGAATCACCGAAGGCCTCTCAAATTCGCTTAGGGGGGAACTGGCGGTATAATTAATAAGGAGGTGAAATATGTTTCTTCTAATGAAGGTATCCGGTATAGCGCTTGATCCGTTTACGAATACGCCGATCGTTATATTAAAGGATAATATAAACGAAAAAACACTTCCTATCTGGATCGGTTTTATGGAGGCAAGCTCAATTGCAATGGAGCTCGAAAAAACTCCCAGGATAAGACCCATCACGCATGATCTGGTTAAAAATCTGATTGAGAAATTAAAGTTTGTCGTTACAAAAATAGAAGTAACCGACCTTCAGAACGATACCTTTTACGCCCGCATTTATCTTAAGAGAGACAGTGAAGAGTACTCCCTCGATTCAAGACCAAGCGATGCAATAGCTATAGCGTTGAGGACGGACTCCCCTATTTTCGTAAATGAGGACGTGCTCGAAAAATCCAAGAAAATAGAGATAGATGAAGACAAGGAAAAGTTAGCCGAGCTTCTGGAAAACATGTCGGAGGGTGATTTCGGCAAGTACAAAATGTGAAAAAGGAATTATCCTGTCCGGTCAGGCAGGGTCCGGTCAAAGCTCCCGCGCCTCTTCTATGAGCTCCTCATCTTCTTCCCCGCCGCCGCCGTCATCAAGCTCGTGTTTAGCCAGCCTGTATCTGAAAGAGCGAAGGGTTATGCCCAGAAGCCTCGCGGCTTCGGTCTTATTCCCGTTGGTGGTTCTGAGAGCCTTCTCTATCATTTTCTTTTCCACATCGCCTAAAAGCACGTCCAGGTTGGAATTCGAGGAAAAGCTCGTATCAAGATCCAGATAATCTCTCCCGGCGACCAGCTGCGGCAGCGTCTCCTGCCTTATGACGTTAGAAGATTCAAGGGCTACGCACCTCGCTATAATGTTCTCAAGCTCCCTTACATTGCCCGGGTAATGATAATTCTCCAGCACCTCAAGCGCCTTTGGTGAAATCCCCCGTATGTCCTTTTCCATCTCGCGCGAGTATTTGTTAATGAAGTGTATGGCAAGAGGAGACACATCTATTCTCCTTTCGCGAAGGGGGGGCAAAACAATTTTTATTACGTTCAAACGGTAAAACAGGTCTTCCCTGAATTTCCCGTTCGAGACCTCTTCCTCCACCTTTTTGTTCGTCGCGGCAATTATGCGGATATCAACGCTCGCCGACTCCGTAGAGCCGAGCGGCCTTATCTTTTTTTCCTCGATTACCCTGAGAAGCTTTACCTGAAGGTGAAGCGGGAGATCCCCTATCTCATCGAGAAATATGGTTCCGTTGTTTGCCTCTTCGAACAAACCCTTTTTGTCCCTTGAAGCGCCCGTGAAAGCTCCCTTGATGTATCCGAACAGCTCGCTTTCCATGAGCTGCTCGGGTATGGCTCCGCAGTTTACGGGGACAAAAGGATTATCGTGCCTTGACCCGCTGTAATGAATAGCCCGCGCCACAAGCTCTTTCCCCGTTCCGCTCTCCCCGGTAATCAGCACATTTACGTTGAGCTCGGCGACCCTTTTTATCAATTCGAATACCTTTACGATTGAAGGGCTTCTGCCGATAATATTTCCGAAACCGTATTGAGTCTCAAGCTCCTTTCTCAATCTCGTATTTTCACGCTCGAGCTTCTTCTTCTCGAGCGCCTTTTTTATAACAAGCTTAATTTCATCTATCTTAAAAGGCTTAGTTATATAGTCGTAAGCGCCCAGTTTCATTGCCTCTATCGCCGTTTCGTGGGAAGCGTAGGCCGTGATCATTATCACAGTCGTCTCGGAGCTCTTCTCATTGATTTTTTTAAGAACCTCTATTCCGTTCAACACGGGCATTTGAATATCGACAATTGCCAGATCATATAGATTTTCGTCTACTTTATCCAGGGCCTCAGGCCCATCGGCCGCGGTATCGACTGTATAGCCGTCCTTCCGGAGCATAATTTCGAGAAACTCCCTCATGCCAGGCTCATCGTCAACAACGATAATCCTGTTGTCATTCTGCTCCATTTATAACCTCCGGCAGTTGTTCAGTGCTTGACATCAGCAGGCACCTCTTCGTATCTGGGCAAAGTTATTACGAAAGTCGCTCCCTTTCCTTCGGAGCTAACCACGTCAATCTTTCCATTATAACCTTCAATAACTTTTTGTACAATTGCCAGCCCGAGTCCGGTACCGACCTCTTTAGTGGTAAAAAACGGATCGAAAATCCTGGAAATAAAATTCTCGTCAATCCCCTTTCCTTCATCCGATATTTCAACCACTATATTATCGTCATCGAACCGGGATTTGATTAAAATCAGACCTCCTATCGGCATCGCGTCAACAGAATTCAGGAGCAGATTCCATACCGCCTGCTTCAGGCGGTACGAGTCGGCCTGGACGTATATGCCGTTCTGGACTTCGTTCAGGATTTGAATGTTTTTTCTTCCGATGGTTTTCGCGAACGATTCCACCGTGTCGGATACGATGCTTCCCAGATCAACGAAAGAGTTTAGTTTCTGAATCGGCATGGTCAGTATCAGAAAATCCTCCACCAGCAGATTTAATCTGTCGACTTCACGGGACGCCATTTTAATAAGACGGAGATTTTCTTCAGTCGGTTTAACGTCACTGCTAAGGATCTCCACAGCTCCGCTGATTGCCGAAAGAGGATTCCTGAGCTCATGGGCCAAACCCGCGGCAAGCTGGCCCAGAAGAGCCATCTTTTCGGTGGTTCTGAGTTTTTTCTCAAGCTCTTTAACCTCAGTCAGATCCTGAAATATTATTATGTAGCCCTGTGTCTCATTGTCAGTGGCTTTGAGATCGGACGAAGAAAAACCCAGAGTAAGCTTTTTCCCGTCAGGGCTTTTATAGAGCATCTGCTCCCTTTTTTTGGAAATAAGCTCCTCCATATGAAAACCGGACATAATATTGCTGAGGTCCTTTCCTAAGAGCTTCTCTTCAATTCCTATGCCGAGAATCTCGAGAGCGGTTTTATTCACCGAGATGACCTTCCCATCAAGGTCCAGAGTGATAACTCCGCTTGTCAAACTCTGAAGTATATTCTCGTGAAGGTTTTGAAGTATCCGAAGGCTTCTCTCGCTTTCACCGAGCTCCTCGCCGGCCCTTCGAAATCTCTCGGAAAGATACCCCGCGAGAACGGCGACCAGCAGAAATCCGGTCAGGTGAAAATAGCTCGAAACGAGCCCGATTTCTCCCCACACCGAAACCGAGCTCAGCATGCCCTGTTCCAACCCGGGAGGGGCCTCGAGCCGTATTTGATAAAAAACTATTAAGAGGTAAATCAGGCCCGATCCAAGCGCAGTCAGGTAACTCGCTGCCTTGGTAAGCATGATGCTTGAATAAATAATTATGAGAACATAGAGGAAGAGGAAGGGGCTCGTTCTCCCCCCTGTGACAAAGATAACGGCCGATGCCAGGACCATATCGAAGAAAATCTGTGTTATCTTGAACTTTACGGGCTGACGCTGGAAATAGGGCTGCAGAAGAAGGTAAAGAAGGCTCAGAAAGTAGATAAGCGCCACTATGACCGCAAGATAAAAGGCCTCTTTTCTCTCGCCCTTTCCGTAGTATATAACCGCGCCCGAGCCGAGCACAAGTGTCGTAATTACTATCCTTAAAACTATGTAACTCTTGAAGCCCGAATCGGCCCCTTGAAGAATTTTCATATCAGAATAAAAACTATAAACCTTCGGTCAGATTGTTGCAATATCGCTCCGGCGCGGAAACGCGGATTTAATCGTTGAGTTTGACATCAATTATTTTCGACAGCTCTTTTATCCGCCGCATCTTCACCTTCATCAGGAGAGGGCTGATATAAGCTTGAACATCGGCAGGTACATTGATACAACGATTACGCCTACGGTGGCGCCGAGAAAGGTAATCATTATCGGCTCGAGTGCGGACAGGAGAGATGCAACGGCTATATCGACTTCTTCCTCATAAAAATCCGCGATCTTGTTGAGCATATCCTCAAGGGCGCCCGTCTGCTCACCCACCGATATCATTTGAACCACCATAGGAGGGAACAACTTGGGTCTGGCCGCGAGCGGCTCCGCAACGGTCTGACCTTCGCTTACGGCTTTTCTCGCCTGGAATATGGCCTCTTCGGTTATCATGTTCCCCGAAGCCCTGGCCGTAATTTCAAGACCGTCGAGTATGGATATACCCCCTGCCGTGAGGGTTGCGAGCGTGCGGCAGAACCTCGAAATAACGGTCTTCTGTATCAAAGGTCCTATGAGAAACATCTTGAGCAGAAACGCATCAAAGAGTCTGCGCACCCCTTTGGACTTTCTGTAAAGCAAGCCGATAAGGAATGAAATGACTCCGATTGCGATCAGGATATAGAGAATATTGTGTCTTGTGAAAGAGCTGATATCCACAACCACCTGGGTCAACGCCGGAAGGGTTGTGCCCATGTCCTTGAACATTTCAGCAAAGACAGGAACAACGAATATTATTACTATGGCCAGTACCAGCACGGCCACACTTATAACGATTGCGGGGTAAATGAGAGCCCCTTTAATCTTCCTCTTGATTGAATCCATCTTTTCCAGATATGTAGCCAGCCTCTGAAGGATCACATCGAGCACACCGCCTGTCTCTCCGGCCTTGATTAACTGAGTGTACAAATTGCTGAACACCTTCGGGTGCTTTGCAAGGGAATCGGCGAAAGTGGAGCCTGCCTCCACATCTTCTTTGACCTTCGTTATAATCTCCTTGAATTTCTTGTTAGGGTGCTGAGCGGCTATTATGTCCAGCCCTCTGACCAGCGGCAGTCCGGCGTCAATCATCGTAGATAACTGCCTTGTGAATACAACCAGGTCTCTGGTCGTGACGGAGCCGAAAGAAAAGCTCAATTTAAGGAATCCGCCCTTTTCCTTTATCCTGTTGGGGATCGGCTGAATCTGCATCTGCCTCAGCCTTGCGAGCACTGCGGATTTGCTAGGTGCCTCCATTTCACCCTTCTTCAGGGTGCCCTCTGCTCTTCCGTGCCAAACAAATACCGGCATTACAAACTCCTCCCTTCTTTAACTATTACGACAGTGATTCCCCGCTCATGCATCCCGAGACCGGACCTCACTGCCTCACCGCCCGTTCCCTGGCATCGCCGGAAGGAGAGCGTTCGGATATAATCCTCTTCATTTCCTCGGGCTCCTGTGATTTGGATATCGCATCTTCGTAAGTAATGAGTTTTCTCAGATATAAATCAGCAAGGCTCTGATTAAGGGTCTGCATCTTCCATTTTTCCTGACCGATTTGCTGTTGAGAATAAATCTGATGCACCTTATCCTCACGAATAAGATTTCTAATAGCGGGATTGGGAACAAGGACTTCCACCCCGAGCACCCTGCCGCCTCCGATTTTAGGAATCAGGTTCTGGCAAAGAATGCCCTCCAGTACGAACGATAACTGCGCCCTTACCTGAGACTGCTCGTGAGGCGGAAAGACGTCGATCACACGGTTTATTGTCTGAACGGCTGTATTAGTATGGAGTGTGGCGAGTGTCAGGTGACCCGTCTCCGAGAGAGTAAGCGCTACTTTAATCGTTTCCAGGTCCCTCATCTCGCCTATGAGGACAACGTCCGGGTCTTCACGCAGAATGCTCCTAAGGGCGTTCGTGAAGCCCTTCGTATCACTGCCGACTTCTCTCTGGTTTACTATGCAATTTTTATGCTTGAATATGTATTCGATGGGGTCTTCGATAGTTATGATGTGCTCATGGCGCTCCTGATTGACCTGATCGACAACGCTGGCGAGCGTCGTGGTTTTACCCGAGCCCGTTGGCCCCGTAATCAAAATCAATCCTCTGGGTTTTCTGGCTAACTCCGCCAGAACGGGCGGGAGTCCGAGCTCCTGATAGGACTTAAGCACAAAAGGGAGAAGCCTGAAAGCCCCCGCGACCGCGCCTCTCTGGGTATAAATATTGCCGCGGAAACGTCCGAGATTTTCCTTGCCGAAAGAAAAATCGAGCTCCCAATTCTCCTCGAATCTGTGCTTCTGCACATCCGTAAGCACGCTGTAGCACACCTCCTTCGTCTCGGGAGGTGTAAGAGGCGGATGCTTGACCGGAACCAGCTTGCCGTCGATTCTGAGCATAGGAGCCACGCCCGCAGTGATATGCAGGTCAGACGCCCCGTTATCAACCATCAGCTTTAAAAGATTGTCAATAGCTATTCCCATAAGTCTGGCTCCCGTTAATCGTCCGCTGCGGTATTTCTTACAACTTCCTCGATTGTGGTAAGTCCCTGCTTCAACTTGTCGAGCGCGCTCTTCCTCAAGGTCCTCATCCCCTGCCTTATCGCCTCGCGCTTAATTTCAAGAGCGGAAGCGCCGCTCAGTATAAATTCCTTCAGCTCTTCGTTTATATCCATTGCCTCAAATACGGCAAGCCTGCCCCTGTAGCCCGTGCCGGAGCAAGCCTTGCAGCCCTCGCCCTCGCCTTTATAAATTATGTAGTCCGAGACTTCTTTCGGAGAAACTCCGAGATCGATTAACACCTGAGGGGCGACTTCCTGCTCGCGCTTGCACTCGGGACAAATCACCCTTACAAGACGCTGCGCCACTATGCAGTTGAGAGAAGCGGTAACGAGGAAGGGTTCAACCCCCATGTTAAGGAGCCTGGTTATCGTTGAGGGCGCGTCGTTGGTATGAAGGGTCGAAAGCACAAGGTGGCCGGTTAGCGCGGATTTTATCGCAATCTCCGCCGTCTCATAGTCTCTTACCTCTCCGACCAATATTACATCGGGATCCTGCCTTAAAAATGCCCTGAGACAAGCGGCGAAGCTAAGCCCGATCTCTTCGTGCACCTGTACCTGATTTACACCCGGAAGGCTGTACTCCACCGGGTCTTCCGCCGTCGATATGTTTACGTCCGCCCGGTTTAAATCCATCAAGCTCGAATAAAGCGTCGTGGTTTTACCGCTACCGGTGGGGCCCGTAATCAAAACCATTCCGTAGGGTTGGTAAATTGAGTCCCTGAAAACCTTGAGCTGATCGTCGTGGAAACCCAGCTTCGTCAAGTCCAGCTTCAGGGAATCCTTATCAAGAATTCTCATTACGACTTTTTCCCCGAACAGCGTAGGCGCTACCGATACCCGGTATTCCATTGCCTTATTATTGGGAAGCTTTACCTTGATACGGCCGTCCTGCGGAAGCCTCCTTTCGGCTATATCAAGGTTGGACATTACCTTTATCCTGGAAGAAACTGCATTCTTCAGCTTCAGCGGCGGGTGCATGAAATCGTACAGAACGCCGTCGATCCTGTACCGGACCCGCATCTCTTTCTCATAGGGCTCAATATGTATGTCGCTTGCGCCCTTTCGTATCGAATCCATTAGCAGGTGATTGACAAGCTTTATTACCGGAGCCTCTTCGGACGCCTTCTCCAGATCATTAATATCCACGTCTTCTTCACCGCTTATTTCTATCATGAAGTCGTCCAGGTCTCCGAGCAGTCTGTCCACCGCTGCGGTGCTCTCCTGGGCTTTCCGGGCGTCTTCCCACTCCTGCTGGGAGCCGTAAAATCTCTCTATCGCGTTTCTGACGGATCTCTCCGATGTTACGACTACCTCGATGTTGTATCCTGTCGCAAATTTGAGATCATCGACCGCAAAAATATTAGAGGGATCGGACATCGCCACCACAAGTGTCGAGTTCGTTTTATTAATAGGTATGAGTTTATGCTTTGTGGCTGTTTCTCTGGATATGGATTTAAGGATGTCCCCGGATATGTTGAACTGGTCCAGATTAATGGCGGGCACACCGTACTGCTTACTCAGGTACGCCACAAGCTGATGCTCGTCTATGTACCCCAGGTTGAGAAGCGTTTCTCCAAGCCTCTTTCCGGTCTGCTTCTGCTCCTGTATCGCAGTTTTTAACTGATCAAGGTTTATTACATCTTCCTTGATCAAAATATCTCCCATCTGTGCGCTGACTCGCTGTTCTTTCATGTTCTCTTCTTGAGACCCGTGGTTTTCGATTTACCGCCTAAGCCATTGGCACATTTCCGGTCACACCCATCTCAGCAATGCCTGCTTAAATTGTTTTTCGGACGATCAAACCGGTAGAGAACAATCAGACAGGATAGTAAATAGTCGGCATATCCGTTAAGCGGGTAGCCCTGCCGCCGTATCCCGTGCCGGAGTCAAAACTGACGCCGGGTAGATTTAGGCCAGAAACTTTGCGCCCTATCCTTTCAAATAGTTTGCCCTTTTCCGTTTAAAGTCCTTAAACAATTTATACTGTTATTCCCCTTAGTAGTCAATTTATTTCAATTACGCAGAGTATAAATTGTGCAAATTGTATGCCATATGGTGTTCCCGACATCTCACCCCCTAAGTCATTATAATTACAATATTTTATTAAAAATGAGGCGTAACCTTCAGTTATTACTGGCGTTTTAAGTTGACGAATATTGTATAAATGGGACTAAAATTGTCATCATGCCCGGCTTGATTCAGAACAGGAAATATAAACACCCGAATTCACTGTGGGAATTGCTAAAGCCTTGTTGAGCGCGCCCGCTGTCTACTCCGTGCCGCGGCTACGAGGCGGAAAATAAGAGGATTAATAAACGGTGGAATTTATTCAGGTAGAATATCGGTCATGTCGGACAGAATCACAGTAGCGGGCGGCGGGCTCGCGGGCACTGAAGCCGCCCACCAAATTACAAAATTCGGCGTGAAGGTGAGGCTTATCGAAATGAGGCCCCACCGCGTTTCCCCCGCGCATAACTCGGGGGATCTCGGGGAGCTCGTATGCAGCAACTCGCTTAAATCCGACTCCCTTGATAACGCGAGCGGAATTCTGAAAGAGGAGATGAGACGGCTGGGCTCCCTTATAATCGAGGCGGCGGATAAAAACAGTGTCCCCGCAGGAAAGGCGCTTGCCGTCGACAGGATTAAATTCGCCCGGTATATAACCGAGAAGATTGAAGAAAACCCTCTCATCGAGTTACGGAGGGAAGAACTAACGGATATCCCCTCAAATCCGGATAACCCTTTCATAATCGCCACCGGACCCCTCACCTCGGACACGCTGTCAGAGAAAATAGCGGAGTTATCCGATTCGTCTCACTTGTATTTTTACGACGCCATATCTCCGATAATTGACGGAGATTCGATTGACTGCTCGAAGGTTTACCGGGCTTCGAGATATGAGGACGGCGAGGGAGATTACCTGAATTGTCCCCTTAACAGAGAGGAGTACTACCGTCTGATAGACGAAATCATGAACGCCGGAAAGATCGAAACGAGGGATTTCGAGAAGGGAATATATTTTGAAAGCTGCCTCCCTGTAGAAGTTATAGCCGAACGCGGAAGGGATACGCTAAGATTCGGGCCCGCAAGACCCGTGGGGCTGAAGGATCCCCGCACGGGTAATACCCCTTTTGCGGTGGTTCAATTGAGGTCCGAGGACAGGGAGGGCTCCATGTACAACATGGTCGGATTTCAGACCAAGCTCACATATCCCGAGCAAAGGAGGGTGTTCAGAATGATTCCCGGTCTCGAGAAAGCTGAGTTCATGAGGCTCGGAAGCGTGCACAGAAATACTTATATCAATTCACCCGCTCTGCTCAGACCCACGCTTCAGACCCTCGGGCATGACAGGATATTCTTCGCGGGGCAGATAGTGGGGGTTGAGGGATACGCCGAGTCCGCGGCGACGGGGATAATCGCGGGCATAAACGCGGCCAGAATCCGCCTTGACAGAGAACCCGTCGTACCCCCTCCGGAGACCTCCATAGGCTCGCTGCTCAATTACATTACGGATCAAAACATCAAAAATTTTCAGCCTATGAACATTAACTTCGGTCTTTTTCCGCCCCCGTCCGGGCGAATAAGAAAAGCGGAGAAGAAAAAGATTATAGCCCGGAGAGCCCTTGACCTGATCTCAGGTTTTGAGCCCTTTTTATTATCAAATCCGGCCATGAACACCCGATAGGGAGGAGGATACGAAAATTGATTTTTTTCGGCCGGGCCCGTACATCCCTTTCAATTGAAACGCGTCATGAATTCCGCTTGACAATTAGTAAAAATTGGTCTAATTTTTAACTGATGCTTCAGAACAGAGCCGAGGTAAATTTACCGGATAAAATATATTTCAGAATTGGCGAGGTCAGCGATTTCACCGGGATCAAACCTTACGTGTTAAGATATTGGGAGAGTGAATTCGAGGAAATCAACCCTATCAGAAGGAAGTCCCAGAGGCTTTACGACAGGGAAGCCATACATACTATCATGAGAATCAAGAATATGCTTTACGAGCAGAACTTCACTATAGCCGGGGCTAAAAAGAAGCTCAAAGAAGAAGCCAGTCAGAAACGGGTCAGCACCAAGGTAAATGTTCTGCTGCACGAGATCCTGGGCGAATTAAAATCCATAAAGCAAAACCTGGGATAAATAGTCCGCATTTCCTTATTTCTCTTTGAATTTTTCAAAAAGTACTTATACGGGGTGTAGCGCAGCTTGGTAGCGCATCGGTCTGGGGGACCGGAGGTCGCCGGTTCAAGTCCGGCCACCCCGACCATAAATTTTACCAATATCCTCAATAATATTGCCTCCAATACTTGCCCGCGAGAGTTATTTGTGTATTTTCTAAGGGGTTGGTTTACAACCCCTTTTCAAACCGAATATAGATAATGTCAGCAACGATTCTTATTTCTAACGATGACGGTATAAACTCAGAGGGGCTTCACAAGCTGCATGAAACCCTGAAGGCGCTCGGCGAGGTCGTAGTGGTGGCGCCCGACCGCGATCAAAGCGCGGTGAGCCATTCGCTCAGCCTGTACCGGCCGCTGAGGATCGAGAGAGTATCGGACTCTGTGTACACGGTTGACGGAACCCCTACCGACTGCATAAACCTCGCGGTAAACGGCATAATGAAGGATCAAAAGCCAGATCTGATCGTATCGGGCATTAACAAGGGGGAAAACCTGGGGGACGATATTACATATTCCGGAACCGTTAGCGCCGCCATGGAGGGAGCTCTGCTGGGCGTGCCCTCGATAGCGGTTTCTCTCGCGGGCAAAAATAATTTCAAATTCGATGCCGCTTCATATTATTCAGAATCAGTCTCGAAATTCGTTTTGGAAACGGCGCTGCCCAAGGACACTATACTGAACGTGAATATCCCCGGTCTCCAACGGGATGAGATAAAGGGCATAAAGGTAACGAGGCAGGGCAAGCGTGTATACGGAGAGCCGATAGTTGAAAAAATCGATCCGAGGGGAAAGAAATACTACTGGATTGGAGGGGATGAACTCGGATTTCTGGATATTGAAAACTCGGACATAGCGGCGGTCAGGGACGGATACGTTTCGGTTACCCCCATAAGCCTGGATCTTACGAACTACGGTTTTCTCCAAAAATTGAGGGAAGACCTCCTGAGGAGTTTATGAGTATGATAAGAAAACTTTACGACTGGGTCCTGGGCTGGGCAAACACGAGGTACGCCGTCCCGGCACTGGCCGTCGCATCCTTTCTTGAATCCTCTTTTTTCCCCGTCCCGCCCGATACGCTTTTGATGGCCTTATCCCTGGGCAAGCCGGAGAGAGCTTTCTGGTACGCGGCGGTTTGCTCAGTGATGTCCGTCCTTGGAGGTATACTCGGGTACTTTATCGGGTGGGGAATATGGGAGCTCGTAAGCGGCTATTTCTTTACGTATGTCTTCAGCCAGGACACCTTCCTGTATGTTAGCGGCAAATATGAGGAGAACGCCTTTTTGACAATACTGGGAGCGGCTTTTACCCCTATACCTTACAAGGTATTTACAATAGCCGCGGGCGTATTCAAGATACATCTTCTGGTACTGATTGCGGCCTCGGTTATCGGCAGATCGGCGAGATTTTTTATAGAAGCGGGACTAATCCATTTTTACGGAGCGAGAATCAAATCCTTCATCGACAAATACTTTAATTTACTCGTAACCCTGTTCTTTATACTCCTGGTGCTGGGTTTCGTGGCCGTTAAATACCTATTATAAACATGCTGCTTACGAACTATCGCCCTGTCCTCAGAACCAATGAACACTCTATCAGGATTATGTAGTTTAATACCGTTATGATAATATATTTAGTTCCGGGAGAACAATAAAATGGGCGATTTTCATCAGACAGAAACCATCTCCACACTTCACAGGCTGAACAGAAAAAATGTCGAGCAACTGGAAGATCAGCTAAACGAATACTGTCAAAACCGCCCTATTGCGCTTGTGCTCCCGTGCCTCTATTCGGAGCTTAAGAGGAAAGCACTGAAAGACATTCTGGAGAAACTCAAGGACGTTACCTACCTGAACGAAATAGTGATTACACTCGGAAGGGCGAACCTCGACGAATTCAAACACGCTCAGGACTACTTTTCAATACTCCCTCAAAACTACAGGCTTATCTGGGACGACGGAGAGAGAATTACTTCGCTCTTTAATCTTCTGAGGGAAAACGGCCTTGAAATCGGGGACCCCGGAAAAGGAAGGGCCGCCTGGATCGCCTACGGATACGTGCTGGCCCAGGATTCAAGTGAGGTTATAGCGCTTCATGACTGCGACGTTCTGACCTACAGCCGCGAGCTTCTGGCAAGACTGTGCTACCCGCTCGCGAACCCGAATATGGATTACGAGTTCTGCAAGGGCTACTATCCGAGGGTGACGGACAGGATGTACGGCAGGGTTACGAGACTCTTCATAACCCCTGTAATACGGGCGCTCACAAAAATCGTCGGGCATCTCCCGTTTCTCGTTTATCTGGACAGCTTCAGATACCCGCTCGCTGGCGAGTTCTCAATGAAAACGGACCTTGTCAGGATAAACAGAATTCCGTCCGACTGGGGTCTCGAGATAGGCTCACTGGCGGAGGTATTCCGCAACGTATCCCTGAAAAGGGTATGCCAGGTTGACCTTGCGGACACTTACGATCACAAGCACCAGGAAGTATCGGCCGACGATCCTTCCGGAGGGCTTTTGAAAATGTGCGCGGACATTTCAAAGGCGCTATTCAGAACCTTGTCGTCAGAGGGCGTAACCTTTTCCGAGAGCCTGTTCAATACCCTCCTCGTAACCTATCTGAGAATAGCGCAGGATACGATAAAAATGTACAACGACGACGCCGCAATCAACGGACTGTTTTTCGACAGGCACGCGGAGGGCCTGGCGGTTGAAACATTCGCCAGAGGAATAAGAATCGCGAGTCAGCAATTTCTTGAAGACCCCCTCGGTTCGCCTTTAATTCCCAACTGGAGCAGGGTAACCTCGGCGATACCCGATTTCCTCGACCAGTTAAAAGACGCGGTAGAAAAGGATAATGCGTTATAGACTGGTAATTTTTACGGACCTCGACGGGACCCTCCTCGACCACGATACATATTCTTTTGAACCGGCGCTACCCGCCCTCAGGCTTCTGGAGTCAAATGAAATCCCGCTTGTCATCTGCACGAGTAAAACGCGCGCCGAAATCGAAAGATACCGAAAGCTTCTCCGGAACAAGCATCCGTTCATAGCGGAAAACGGGGGAGCGATTTTCATACCGGAAGGCTACTTCACACGCGGGTTCGATTTCGACACCAGAGGAGAAGGATACCTGGTGATTGAACTCGGAACGCCTCATGCGGAATTGAAAGACGCGCTAAAATCAATTTCAAGGGAAACGGGGATTCAGATAACGGGCATCTCCGAAATGGGGGTCTCCGAAATAATGAAAAAGACAGGGCTGGACGAGGAGTCCGCGAAATCGGCCTCAAAAAGGGACTACGGGGAGCCGTTTCTTATAGAGGGAGATGAAGGCGCGGCTGAGATCGTTAAAGATCGGATATACAATAAAGGTTACGGATATACACGGGGCGGCAGGTTTCATCATATACTGGGCGCGAATGACAAGGGTAAGGCGGTGCGAATCCTGACAGAATTATATAAAAACGAAGCGGGGCATATTGAAACGGTCGGGATAGGGGACAGCCTGAATGATCTGCCGATGCTCGAGACGGTAGATGTTCCCCTTCTGGTCCAGAAACCGAACGGGCAATATGACGCTGAAATCAGGCTCGATAACATCACGCTCGCAGACGGGGCAGGCCCGCGCGGGTGGAACTCGGCAATATTAAAGCATTTTATAAAGTTTGAAGAAAAAGGCGCTAAACAGAAATAGAAATTAAAAAATCCGAATGGTATCCTTATAGTCGGTGAAGCAAATACAGATCAGCCCCAAACGAAGACGGCGTAAAAGCAAAATCATGCCCTACATACTGGGCTCCGTATTATTCCATCTGCTTTTGCTGCTTCTGTTCGTCGTATACCAGTTCGATTTCTTAGACAGGCGGGCCAAAGATGAAAAGAAACAGCCGGAATTCATAGAAATAACCGAGCTGCCTGTACCCAAGGAAAAAGAGACCAAGCCTCCGGAGAAAACCAGGCGGCTCGCGGAAAGGTCTAGAGACGTGCCGGAAGAAAAGACAAGAGACGAATTCACTAAGAGGTCCGTAAATACACCCCCTCTTCCGGACCCGGTCCCGCAGCAAAAACCAAGGCCCGAGGCCCAAAAGCAGGAAACCAAAAAAACGGAAAAGAAAGTAGAGAAAAAACCCGAACCAAAAGTAGCCGAAGAGCCGAAAAAGGATAAAACACAGCAGGAGATATCGAGGGCGGATCTGCTCCGGAAGGAAACCCTCGACTCGCTGCGGAGAGAGCAATACCAAAAACAACCCGAGGAATCGAAGAAACCACAGGCGGAGCAGCGCACAAAAGAGACACCCGATATATCCAAAGAGGAGCTGTTCAGCAACGTGCCGAGCTCGTTTCCGCAGGTCGCGCAGAATACGCCCGATTATCTGGGAGCGAGGGATGTAAATAAGAAAGAAGACACCGTCGAGTTGAGCACGACGGAATACAAGTACATTTCCTACTTCGCAAAGCTCAAAAGACAGATTGAAGGGGTATGGAACTATCCGCAGGAATCGCGATACAAGGGAGAAGAGGGGCAGCTGTTTCTCATTTTTACAATCAGAAGCAACGGAGAGCTCGAGAATATAGAGCTCTTGACCTCATCAGGCTACGCGCGCCTTGACAACGAGGCAGTGCGCGCCATACGCGTGGCCGCTCCTTACCCACCGTTTCCCAAAGACTGGGGCTCACTGGAAAAGCTGCACATAAAAGCAACCTTCATATATCAATTCGGCGGGTTTATCAGATAGGGACGGCGAAAGACTGAAAACCGGCGTCATGCGATAATCACCGGATCATCTTTCCCGGCTCTCTTTTTAATTTCCCCGATGATACGGGCTTTTTCCCTGAGCCCTCGAAGTCTTTTTATGACCGAATCCGCATCCCCTGACGATACGATAATCACCATGCCTATGCCGCAGTTAAAGGTTCTCAACATTTCCTCCGTATCTACCCGTCCCTGTTTTTTGATAAGCTCCATGACCGGGGGAACAGTCCAGGAAGAGCTCTCAAGAAAAGCGGCGCAGTTTTTCGGGATAACCCTCGGGATATTTTCCACGAGTCCTCCTCCGGTAATATGAGCGATCGCTTTTACTTTGAATTGCTTCCTGAGCTTCTCTATAGTCTTTACGTATATACGTGTCGGCTCCAAGAGCTCATCGGCGAGAGAGCGCTTGAGCGGCGCCGGCGTATCCGAGAGCTGATACCTCTTCTTCTCTAAGAGGACCTTTCTCGCGAGTGAGTAGCCGTTTGAATGGAGGCCGCTCGACGTAAGGCCTATTACGGCGTCTCCCGGCACAACATCCGAGCCGTCTATCATGTCATCCCTATCCACTATCCCCACGGCAAACCCGGCAAGATCGAACTCTTCTTTCCGGTAGAATCCCGGCATCTCGGCGGTCTCGCCCCCCAGTAAAGCGCACCCGGCGAGCTTGCACCCCTTCGCAATGCCCTTTATGATCTCCGCCCCCTGCTCGGGGTCGAGTTTCGACGTGGCGAGATAGTCTAGAAAGAAGAGCGGCGCGGCCCCGCACGCGGCCAGGTCGTTCACGTTCATGGCAACAAGGTCGATACCGACTGTGTCCAACCTTCCGGTCATAAAAGCGATTTTGAGCTTCGTTCCGACCCCGTCCGCAGCGGCGACGAGGACAGGTTTTTTGTACTCTCCCTCCGGCAGCTCGTACGCTCCGGAAAAGCCCCCGATTTTACCGAGCACTCTTTTATTCGAGGTCGATTTGGCGAGCGGCTTTATAAGCTCGATCAACCGGCTGCCGGCGTCAATGTCTACGCCAGAGCTTTTATAAGTGGTTTTCGGCATGACAAGCTGGAAAGATACCTGAGGGGAGTTTTTTGTCTACGAATAGAAGCTCTCCACGCATCTCCGATATTATCCGGAAAATAAGCATCCGGGGAAAAAACCACGAGTAAAAATAATCAAAGGGTGATTAGAACGGAACCTTCTGAAAATTTGATATTCAATTACTCAAATTTCCAAAAAACTTATATAATGGTATTATTTTCCGTCTGATTTTTGTAGTTAAAGGTACATGAATGACTTTTCAGGAATTGATTCTCTCACTCCAAAGCTACTGGGCTAAAAAGGGCTGTATCGTAATGCAGCCCTACGACGTGGAGAAGGGGGCGGGGACGTTTCACCCGGCGACCTTCCTCAGATGCCTCGGTCCCGAGCCCTGGCACGTCGCGTACGTAGAGCCCTCCAGGCGCCCTACCGACGGGAGGTACGGAGACAACCCGAACAGGCTCCAGCACTACTATCAGTTTCAGGTGATTATAAAACCCTCGCCGAAGGACATACAGGAGCTTTATCTGGACAGCCTGCGGCACCTCGGCATCGACCCCCTAGCACACGACATAAGGTTCGTTGAGGACGATTGGGAGTCCCCCACACTGGGAGCGTGGGGACTTGGCTGGGAAGTGTGGCTCGACGGGATGGAGATAACCCAGTTCACGTATTTCCAGCAGGCGGGAGGCATCGACCTCAAACCCGTTTCAGCCGAGATCACATACGGCACGGAAAGAATCGCTATGTATCTTCAGGGCGTGGAAAGCGTTTACGATCTCGAATGGACCAGGGGGATAACATACGGCGAGATCCACCACCGGGACGAGTACGAATTCTCGACCTATAACTTTCAGGAATCGGATCCCGAAATGCTTAGAGATCTGTTCGACAAATTCGAGGCGGAGTGCAAAAAGCTCGTCCGGAAGAAGCTCCCCCTCCCCGCTTATGATTACTGTCTCAAATGTTCTCACGCGTTTAACCTGCTTGACGCACGGGGAGCCATAGGGGTTGCGGAGCGCGCTTCCTATATAGGCAGAGTGAGGGCTCTCGCAAAATCATGCGCCGAGGGATATCTCGCGCAAAGGGAGGAAATGGGTTTTCCCCTAGTTAAAAACAATCCATGGGCAAAGAGCTGATACTGGAAATCGGGACAGAGGAAATACCTGCGGGATTCATGAATGACGCGATCACGAACCTGGCCGAGATTGCGAAGCAGGAGTTAAATGAAAACGCGCTCTCCTTCGGACAAATAGAAACGTTCGGCACTCCGAGAAGACTGACCCTCAGAATAAAAGACCTGAGCGAGAAGCAGGAGGATCAATTTAAGGAATTCTACGGCCCCCCGGTCCGCATCGCGTTCGACGAGGACGGGAACCCGACCAGGGCGACCGTCGGATTCGCCAAATCTCAGGGAGTGGAAGTCGGCGAACTGGTGAGGGTGGAAAGAGACAGGGGAGAATTTCTCGCCGCAGTCAAACACATTAAGGGACAGAAAACGGAAAAACTGTTGATAGACATGCTGCCTGAAATCATAACCTCGCTCCCGTTCAGGAAATCAATGAAATGGGGAGAGGGCGAGACGACCTTCGCGCGGCCCATAAGATGGATACTGGCTCTTTACGGCGGTAAAAAGGTCCCCTTCAGCGTAGAGGAAGTGAAAAGCGGAGGAAAGAGCTACGGCCACAGGTTCATGCATCCGAAGGGGTTTAAGGTCTCAGGCTGGGAAGACTATGCGGCGGGGCTTGAAAACGGATACGTGGTGCTGGACCAGGAAAAGAGGAGAGAGTCCATCGCCGGGGGCATAAAGGAGCTGGCCCGGAGAATCGGCGGAACCGTTTACGAGGACGAAGAGCTTCTCGAAACCGTGACGTATCTGGTCGAGTATCCCGTAGTTTTAAAGGGCGACTTTGAAGAGGACTTTCTCAAGCTGCCCAAAGAGGTCCTCGTAAGCGTCATGAAAAATCACCAGAAATATTTCCCGGTTTTCTCCAATTCCGGGGACGGTGAACTGCTGCCGCATTTCATTTTCGTCTGCGGAACGCGTGTAAAAGACACAGCGGTCGTAGTCAAAGGGAATGAGAGGGTAATAAGGGCGAGATTCACTGACGCCAGGTTCTTTTACGAGGAGGACAAAAGCGTCCCGCTTTCGGACAGAACAGAAGATCTGAAAGGGATGGTCTTTCTATCCGACCTGGGAACATATTACGACAAGACGGAAAGAATAAAAATACTGGCGAAAGCAATCGGACAGGATCTCGGATTAAAGGACGAGCTTACAGATATTGTTCGCGCGGCAGAGATCTCCAAATCTGACCTCGCGACACAAATGGTATTCGAGTTCCCGGAGCTTCAGGGAACTATGGGAAAATACTACGCCGGGCTCTCGGGTGAGAAGGAAGAAGTAGCACGGGCGATCGAAGAGCAGTACATGCCCACATCCCGGGAGGGCGAATTGCCCGCGACGGATTACGGCTCGATAATCAGTATTGCGGACAAGGTGGATACGGTTTCCGCGTGCTTCATATCGGGGCTGATACCGACCGGAACTTCCGACCCCTACGCGCTAAGGCGGCAGGCTATAGCAATCATAAATATAGTTATCGCTAAAACGTTTCACCTGGATTTGGACAATCTGTTCAGACTGAGTCTTGATTCAATAACCGAGCAAACCGGGGGGAAATTCGACGACCCGGAAGGAAAAACCCTGAACGAGATAATGGAATTCATCAAGGAAAGGGTCAGACACATCATGATAGGGGAAGGTTTCTCACACGATGTAGTTGATGCCGTGATAAGCGCGGGGTTCGACGATATCGTTGAAGTGAAAAGAAGAATCGAAGCCCTCGGAGATTTCCGCACCGCGCCTGAATTTGAACCGCTCGGCGTCGCGTTTAAACGCGTGGTCAATATCGTAAAAGGCCAGCCGAAAAACGAGGTCGATAAAGAGCTCCTGATGGAACCGGTGGAGAAAGAGCTGTTCGAATCTTTTGTCGAAACTCAGAAAAAGGTGGGCCGGGAAATTTCGGACAGGAATTATTCTGAATCGCTTTCCATACTGAAAGACCTGAAAGAACCGGTGGATAAATTCTTTGATAACGTTCTCGTAATGGACGAGAATCCCGAAATAAGGCAAAACAGGCTTTCGATGCTTTGGGCAATAAGGGACCTGTTCTTTAAAATCGCCGATTTCTCAAAATTGAGCACTCAAAATGATAAGACCTGAAGGGATGGTCTCATAAAGAACTTTTAAAAGGAAACAACCATGAAGAAATTCGTATATCTATTCGGCAATGGAAAGGCAGAGGGAGAGGGAGGCATGAAAGACCTGCTCGGAGGCAAGGGAGCGGGACTTGCCGAAATGACTAGAATAGGTATTCCCGTGCCGCCGGGATTTACGATAAGCACTGAGGCGTGCGCCGAATTCTATAAGCATAATAAACACATACCCGAGGATATCAAAAAGGAGATTGAGCTCAATCTATCCAAGCTTGAAAAAATAATGGGCAAAAAACTGGGCGACCTGGATAACCCCCTTCTTGTATCCGTCCGCTCAGGCGCAAAGTTTTCCATGCCCGGAATGATGGATACCATCCTCAACCTGGGACTGAACGACCGGACGGCGGAAAAATTATCCCGGAGAACGGATAATCCGTTATTCGCGTGGGACGCTTACAGAAGACTGATACAGATGTTCTCGGACGTGGTACTCGGAATAGATAAAGAGGAGTTCGAGAGCATATTCGCGGACGTGAAGAAAAAATCAGGCGTGAAAGAGGACTCCGAACTCACGGTTGCCGCCCTGAAAGATGCAATCGGGAAATCCAAACAAATTGTAAAGAAGAAATCGGGAAACGACTTCCCCCAGGACCCGCGCGAGCAATTGTATATGGCCATACGCGCAGTATTTCTCTCGTGGAATAATCCGAGGGCGATATTCTACAGAAAGCAGTACGGAATACCGGACGACCTAGGAACGGCGACGAACGTACAGGCTATGGTTTTCGGCAATATGAGCGAGGATTCGGGAACCGGGGTCGGTTTCACAAGAGACCCGGCTAGCGGGGAAAAGAGCCTTTATGCAGAGTGCCTGATGAACGCGCAGGGCGAAGACCTGGTGGCGGGAATAAGGACCCCGAAACATATAGATGCCCTCGCAGCCGAGCTGCCCGCGGTTTATAAGGAGCTTGCAAAGATAGCGACAATACTCGAGAAACATTTCAAGGACATGCAGGATTTTGAGTTTACGATCGAGAAGGGGAAGCTCTACTTCCTCCAGACCCGTAACGGCAAGAGAACCGGTATCGCGGCGCTCAGAATCGCGTACGATATGGTCAGGGAAAGACTTATAACCAAGGAGGAGGCTCTGTCCAGGATTGAACCGGAACATCTGGAGCAATTTCTGTTTCCCATCTTCAATCCGGAGGAAAAGGAGAATCACATCGAGATAGCGAGCGGGCTTGCGGCCTCGCCCGGCGCTGTTTCAGGCGCAGTGGCGCTCGACGCCGATACGGCGGTCAGGTTTAGCGGCGAAGGCCGTAGAACTATTCTTGTACGGAAGGAGACGAGCGCCGACGACATTAAGGGCATGGCGGCGGCAAGAGGCGTGCTCACGGCGAGGGGGGGGAGAACAAGCCACGCGGCCGTAGTCGGAAGACAGATGGGCAAAGTTTGCATTGTGGGGGCCGAGGAGATAAGTATCGACGAAGGGAAAAAGTGCTTTTACGCCGGAGACGCCCTGGTCAAAGAAGGCGATTTCATATCGCTCGACGGTTTCGAGGGCAAGGTTTACAAGGGCGACATCCCCGTAATTCCATCTGAAATAATACAGGCCGTAGAGGGAAAGATAAAACCGGAGAAATCGACGAATTACAAAATATTCTCAAGCGTGCTGAAATGGGCGGATAAAATAAGAACTATCGGGGTAAGAACTAACGCGGATACCCCGGAGGACGCGAGAATCGCTTTTAGTTTCGGGGCCGAAGGCATAGGGCTCTGCCGGACGGAACATATGTTTTTCGCAAAGGACAGAATAATGATAATGCAGAAAATGATCCTTTCTCAAAATGAAAAGGAAAGGGACAAATTTTTGTCAAAGCTCCTGCCCATGCAGAAAAGGGACTTTAAAGAGCTTTTCCGCAATATGGCGGGGCACCCCGTGACAATAAGACTTCTGGACCCTCCGTTACACGAATTCCTCCCGAAGCTCGAAGAGCTCATGCTCGAGATAAAAGAGCTCGAGCTGAAAAAACAATCCCCGAAGATTCTTAAGAGAAAGAAACTCCTTCTTGAAAAGGTGGACGAGCTTCACGAGTTCAATCCCATGCTCGGACTGAGGGGCTGCAGACTCGGCATATTAATCCCGGAGATAACCAGAATGCAGGTGAGAGCCATTATGGAGGCGGCCTGCGAAGTGGTCGAGGAAGGGGGCAAGGCCGTTCCCGAGATAAAGGTGCCGCTCGTGGCGATGGTTACGGAAATGAAGGCCCAGAAAGATGTAATTCAGGAAGTAGCCGAAGAGGTAGTCGGTAAATACAAGAAAAAAGTAAAATATAAAATCGGGACCATGATAGAGGTCCCGCGAGCCGCTGTCACGGCTGACGAAATAGCAACGGAGGCGGAGTTCTTCTCCTTCGGGACGAACGACCTGACCCAGATGATGTTCGGCCTCTCCAGGGACGATTCGGGGAAAATCATCAAGACGTACATGAATAATCAAGTGACGATCGACGGGAAAAATGTAATGATACTCGAAAAGGACCCGTTCCTGACCCTGGACAAGGGTGTAGGCGAGCTGATTAAAATTGCGATGGAAAAGGGAAAGACAACCCGTCCGGGCCTCAAGGTGGGAATCTGCGGCGAGCACGGAGGGGACCCTCAGTCTATCGAATTCTCAAATTCCATAGGGATGGACTATGTGAGCTGCTCCCCCTTCAGGGTGCCCATAGCAAGACTCGCAGCGGCCAAGGCGGCGCTCAATAGCAAGTAGTGATATCTCAATCTTCAGGCGAATTCCATCCGGAGCGCCGTCGGGTAACCCGTTTTACAACTGAATTACTTATAAGGGTAATGCCGCCGAAACCTATTTATCCGGCGGCACGGTCAAGATTTTCAGAGTTGTATCCCGATCAATGTTTTAACGCTGAATTTAAATCCCCCCGCTCCCTCACGCTAGCTCGCGTAGGCGGTGGATCTCACCTCTCTGATCACTGTAATTTTGACCTGGCCCGGATACGCGACCTCCCTCTCTATTTTCTGGGCGATTTCGTGAGAGAGAAGCGCCCCTTCCTCGTCGTTGACCTTCGAGCTTTCGACTATCACTCTTACTTCCCTGCCCGCCTGAATGGCATAGCATTTCTCCACTCCTCTAAACGAGCTTGCGATATTCTCTATGTCCTGAATCCTCTTGACGTAGGCTTCGTATGTCTCTCTTCTCGCGCCCGGTCTGGCGGCGGAAATCGCATCCGCTGCCTGAACTAAAATTGCCAGCAAAGACTGCGGCTGCGGGTCATGGGCAAGGGCCACGGATTCGATAATAGCCTTGGATTCGCCATATTTCCTCACCAGGTCCTCGCCTATATCGACATGTGAGCCTTCTATCTCATGGTCAACCGCTTTACCTATATCATGGAGAAGACCCGCGCGCTTGGCGAGCTTGATGTCGTATCCTATCTCGGAGGCCAGTATGCCGCAGATAAAGGCCACCTCTATAGAGTGATTGAGAATATTCTGCGAATAACTGGTCCTGTATTTCAGCCTCCCCACGAGCTTTACAAGCTCCGGATGCATAGTGGGAATGCCGAGATCGAAGAGCGCCTCCTCCCCGGCTTTTTGTATCTGACGTTCTATTTCCTTCTCGACATCGGAAACAATCTCCTCAATCCTCGCCGGATGAATTCTTCCGTCGTCGATAAGTTTTTCAAGAGAGACCCTTGCGACTTCCCTTCTTATAGGATTAAGCGAGGAGACGACAACCGTCTCGGGGGTGTCGTCAATAATAATATCCACGCCCGTTCTCGCCTCAATGGACCTGATATTCCTTCCTTCCCTGCCTATGATCCTTCCCTTCATGTCATCGTTCGGAAGATTCACTACAGAGATTGTTTTCTCGCTCGTGTACTCTCCCGCATACTTCTGCATCGCAAGGGCTATTATATCCTTGGCCTTCCTTTCGGCTTCCTCATGAAGCTGGTCCTCTATTTGCTTGAGCTTCTTGGCAGCCTCGTGTCTTGCCTCGTCCTCAATAATATTTATAAGCTCGTTTTTCGCGGCTTCCTGCGTCATCCCCGCAATATCCTCGATCTTCTTCTTGGCTTCCTCAATAACTGCATCAAGCTCGCTCTCCCTCTCCGAAAGCGATTGCTGTTTTTGAGTCAAATCCCGTTCCTTTCTCGATACTTCGGATTCTCTTTTCTCAAGGCCTTCAAATTTTTTATCCAGCGCCTCTTCGCGCTTCTGAAGCCTCTTTTCTACCTTGGATATTTCTCTATGCCTTTCTCTCGAATCATGCTCGATTTCCGCGGTTTTCTTCTCTACAATGTCTTTTGCCCTCAGCTCACCCTGAATCTTAATTTTTTCCGCTTCTTTTCTCGCATCGTCTATAATGATCTCAGCCTCGTCCTTTACGATGCCGATTCTTTTATTCAATTTTATTTTGTTGTATATGTGATGGGCGGAATAGCCGAGTACGAAAGCTATCAGCGCCGCCACGGCAGCTATCAATAAAGACATGTCAATTTCCTCCTTTTATGCTCCTGCAAAAAATTATACCAAACTCGGTAACCACCAGACCCACCCCCTGGTCTCCTTCACCGGCCGGGACAGATTCCACTATCTGAATACCGAAGGCAAGTGCAATTCTCTTTCGGGAAGGAATCCTCGGGAGATAACGGTCGTAATACCCCTTGCCGTATCCGAGCCTTCTCCCGCCGGAGTCAAACGCGACACCGGGCACAACTACAAGGTCCAGCTTCTCGGGCTCTATGGAAAATGAACCGGGACGGGGTTCGGGAATCCCGAACCTGCCGGCTTCCAGTTGATCTAGTCTGTCCACCCGGTGAAACGAGAGGGATGTACCGTTCACCCTGGGGAAATAAACCTTTTTCCCCGATTCCAGAGATTTATAGAATATTTGCCGGGTCGTTACTTCTTTCCGGAAGGGATAATATAAAGCAATACTGCGAGAATTTTTAAAAAGCTCGAGGCCGGTCAGGTTCTCGGATATACGACGGCTTTTTTCTTCTATTTCGTCATCTGAAAGGCACGTTCTCTTCTCATAGATATATGAGCGTACGTAGTCTTTTTGTTCGGAAAGATTAAAACCCCCTGCCTCTGAAAGGGAAAGAAACGCTTCAGGTTTGTCCAGATCATCTGTATTTATAAGAGTCTTCCAATTCCTCTCTACCGAGTTCCTCTCTAATGACTCCTTCGTCAAAACCAGCGGCTTCTTTTTCTTTAAGGGAGTTGTCCAATATTCCAACCAATCTCTTTGATCTCTCTTCAGCACCGTCTTTAAAGTCCTCGAAGTCTTTCAATACTTTGAAGTAGTCATCGGTAATCTTCAGCATAGCCAAAAGAAATGATCGGGGTACGGCCAAAGAACTTTCCTGCTGGGATATTTCTTTTACCTTCTGCTCCAGATATGAAGCTATTTCCCGGACATAATCTTCTTCAGCGTCCGTCTTAATCATATAATCGATATCAAAGAATTTAATTTTCAGACGTTTCATATTATGCCTCGGACCTGCTTAGATAAATCTCTACCTTCTCGATGACTCTGTCTAACTTCTGTTTAATATCATCCCTTTCCTTCTCGAGACCCTTAACGCTCTCTCGAAGTTTTGTTACTTCCTCCATAAGGTTTTTATGTTCCACCTCAAGCTTTGTCTTCCTCGACAAAGCCTCTTTTATCTTACCTTCCAGAATATCCATTGTTTCCATTGTCTTACCAACACAAGTTTAATCTTATCTTGAAATTTTTGCAAGATGTGTGAAGATATTAATCAGAAATGGCTGAAGCGGGCATGCTAAAACGACTTGAAGAAGTCGAGAAAAAATACGTAGAAATTGAAAAAAGTTTGAATAATCCGGATATTAGTCCGCCCGAAATCCACAAGTATTCAAAGGAGCTTTCGGACCTTGACGAGATTGTGGAGCTTTACCGTGAATACAAGAAAATCCTGGATAAGATCGAGGAAAACAGGTCCCTGTTCAAAGACAAGGAACTGGGGGATCTCGCGCGCGAGGAAAACGCGGAGCTTGGCGGGGAACTCGAAAATATAGAAAATAAACTACGGTTTTTGCTGTTGCCGAAAGACCCAAACGATTCCAAAAACGTTTTCCTTGAGATACGAGCGGGAACCGGGGGGGACGAAGCCGCTCTTTTCGCGGCGGATCTATATAGAATGTACTCGAAATATGCCGAGGCGAAGAACTGGAAAGTGGAAATAATAAGCATGAGCGAAACCGGAATCGGCGGAATTAAGGAAATTATTGTTTCGATCGAAGGCAAAAATGTCTACAGCAGGCTCAAGTATGAAAGCGGAGTGCACAGGGTTCAAAGGGTCCCTACCACGGAGACAGGGGGAAGAATTCATACTTCGACCGCTACGGTAGCGGTGCTCCCGGAGCCGGATGAAGTCGAGGTAGAGGTTGATGAAAAGGATTTGAAGATCGACACCTACCGTGCTTCGGGCCCCGGCGGTCAGCATGTAAACAAAACGGACTCCGCTATCAGGATCACTCACCTGCCGACCGGCATCGTAGTGCAGTGTCAGGATGAGAGGTCTCAGCACAAGAACCGCCTCCACGCGATGAGGATGCTGAGGGTTAAGCTGTACGAGATTGAAGAACAAAAACGGCAGAGTGAAATAGCCAGCACCCGAAAGAGTCTGGTGGGGAGCGGCGAGAGGAGTGAAAAGATAAGGACCTATAACTTCAGGGACGGGCGAATAACAGACCATAGAATCGGGCTTACACTCTATAAGATTGAATCTATTCTTAACGGAGAGCTAGACGAACTGGTGGATTCGCTAACAACCTTTTATCAGACCGAGCTTCTAAAGGAAGCCGTGTATTCCTGAGAAAAACTGGTTTGCACAGATTGGATTGAAATATCCAATAATTCCAGTTAACAGCTCAACATACCACAAAACAGGCGTGCTGGACTATTTTTCTCTATCGTTTTACCTATCTGTTATTCCTCAGACTCGGTAAGCTAAGCTTTTAACTTATTCAAAGCGCATTACAACTCCTGCTCTTTGGGACGAATCAGTATTTCGTTTACCCCGACGTCATCGGGCTCGGCTATCGCGTAGCATATAGCGCGGGCTATCGCATCGGGCGAGATGGCGTCTTCATATAACTCTTCGACAAATTCCTTTGTATCCTGATGAGTTATTGTTTCCGTCAGTGCCGTGCCGACCGCTCCGGGGGATATTATGGTGACTCTGATTTTGCCCGCCGTTTCTTTCCTCAGCGCTTCTGAAATTGCTCTGACAGCATATTTGGTAGCACAGTAGACGGCTCCCGACGGAAAGCTTACATGGCCCGCGACCGAGGATAGATTAATGATATGACCCGACTCCCGCCCAAGCATATCAGGGAGTGCGGACGCTATGCCGTAAAGCACTCCTTTTATATTCGTGTCTATCATCTTGTCCCATTCATCGACTTTGGCGGCAGCCAGAGGTGACAAGGGCATAATACCGGCGTTATTAATGATGACATCGACGGCGCCGAACCGCTCTTTCGCAGACTTAAATAACCTCTCCACATCATCACGCCTGGTTACGTCGGCCTTCTGATAGTGCACACGGTCACCCAATTCATCCTTGAGCGCTTTAAGCTTGTCCTCGCTCCTTGCCGACAGCATCAGGTTGGCGCCAGCCCGGGCAAGATGGCGCGCTGTTACCTCCCCGATGCCGCTGCTGCCACCGGTGATTACCACCGTCTTTCCGGCTATATTTTCATTCATTTACTGCCTCCTCGTTACGTTTCTCAGGGTTTCGCTTCAGTCATCAGATATGCCAATCGTCACCCTGACGCTTTTCAATACATCCATATTGGAAGTGCAAATCACATGCCAGAGCGCTCATGAAGAACCTATGAAGTGTATAAGTTATTGAAAGGACTGAGCTAAAGGCGGGTTAAAAATAATTTCCCGGATATTTTCTTCTGGCTGTAATCAGGATCTTTGGTGATATTTAAACACATTAACCAGTTTAATATTAACTAAATTGCCGGACAAAAGATATTCGGGAGAACCAGTGAATTAACCGCGGGGCTTGCCATGAAGAAGAATAAGTCGGGACCGTTCTCATGCAAGACGGGTGAGGTTATCGGAAAAAGGCCCGCGGTTACAACATGCATTGAGACGTTGTGATTCCAAGAACTCTGCACAGAGTCTGTGCGCCGCTCATCCTGAGCGCACACGAAGTGTGTAGTCGAAGGACGATTTCCTCCTGCCTCCCCAGCCTGACCTATCATCCTCTTCAGTTCCGTTACTCCCGAATACGGGCACATGTTATGTGCCGCTCACCCACCACCCCGTCATTTCGAATGTGTGCGCCCGTTGGGAGTATCTTTGGGCGTGCAACAGTTCTGAAGAAGTTTAGAAGCTTTTATTGTATTTATCCCCCATCATAAATAAAATATAGAAATGGATTTATTCTGGATAACCGCTCTTTGTTACTTAGTCTCCACGATCTTTTATATGAGCCACATCTGGACCAACAATAAAAGCGGTCCCAAACTTGGGTTCTATACCATTACTCTCGGCACGGTTGTTCAGTCAATAAGCCTGGTAATAGTTTATTTCAGAGGAATTCCGATTGCGGGTGATCTGGACAGCACCCTCTATCTCTTTGCCTGGTTCATCACGCTCGTGTTCATCGGATCGCAAATCAAATTTAACGAACCCCTCCTGGGAGCGTTCGTCTCTCCTCTGGCCTTTATAATGACCCTCCCGCACGTAATCCTGCCTCAGGGAATAATAGAGCACGAGCCCTCACTGAGTAATCCATGGATTGTAGTGCATATAATATTGATACTGTTCGGACAGGCCTTATTCGCGATAGCCTTCATTTCCGGCCTGTTATACATATTTCAGGAAAAGAAGATAAAATCGAAGCAACTTGGAAGCATGCTTCAGAAATTCCCCTCTCTTACCACACTCGACAGAATTAACCATATTTGTTTAATGGTCGGTTTTCCGTTTATGACTATAGGGCTCGCGCTGGGACTGCTGCTCGCAAAGGAGATATGGGGGGCCAGCTGGGTGTGGGGACAGAAAGAAACCTGGTCGCTCGTTACATGGCTATTATATGCGGTGCTGATCCACGGAAGGCTCTCATCCGGCTGGAAGGGCCGTAAAGCGGCCCTTGGGGCGGTGCTCGGATTCGGAATAGTCCTTTTTACCCTGTTTGTGATCGGATACGTTGCCCCCGGGCAGCACGATTTCCTGGGGGAATTCTGAAGAAAAATTCACAACAAATCCCCTGGGGGCCATAATCAGGGATTATTCACCTTGCCTTCATGATATCTATCAGCTCGCCGTCGCTGACCGACATGATGCGATACCTGGGCGAGACCTGAACGCTGCCGCTCTTGTCCCTTCGTATTTCATACGCCGGATTATTTTTCAAGCTCATAAGGGAATCGATTAACGTCTTTCTTCCGGGACCGCCATCCGAACCTTGTAAGGAAAGGATCAATCTTACCGCTTTATAAAGCTGAAACTCCAGGAAATCAGGCTGGTGAGCGAATTCCATTTCAAAAAGCCGGGAAAATTGCTTCCATTCGTCATCGCCGTAGAAGAGGGCATCCGTAAAGATTGCCCTGAATACGAATCCGTCGATTTCCTTCCCGACAAGATCAAAAAAAACGGGGCTGTTCCAGGTGCTGGGCCCTATAAAGAGCACATCCCTCAGATCCGGGTTTCTCTTGAGCTTTAAAATTACCTCCGCCGATGATGCCGCTCCGTCTGGTATAAAAATGGCGTCGGGACTTACTGAAGCTATCCAGCTTACCTCACCGGATACATCCCTCGATTCGGGATTATACGAGCCTTGATAGACGAGCTTCCCGCCCGTTCCCCTGACGCTCTCGGCAAATGACCGGCTCAATCTTTCCCCAAGCGCCGTCCGGGGATATAGAACTCCGAATGTTCTTACACCGAGCTCCCGCGCAGCGTATCGCGAAAGGGCCTCGACCTGATCCTCAAGCGGATAATAATATTTAATGAAGTAAGGGCCGCCCGACGATTCGCTCTCGGATATAGGAAATACGACGGCGGGTATTTTTGCCGAGTTCACCCGGGAACTGATCGTAGAAATGAACTTGCTCGGTATCGGACCTACGATGAACGATAAATTTTCCGTTTTACCGAGGCTCTCAAACGCCTCGTCTAATTTTCCCTTGCCCTCACCTATATCCTTTACGATGACTTTATACTCGACCCCCGGGGTTCCGGCCCCGGCGGCAGCTAGGATTCCCCTGAGAGCCTTCTCCCCTATAAGCCTGTACCTTCCGCTCAGAGGCAGCAGGCAGCCGAATGTCCGGGTATGCGCCGAGTACTTTTTCCCGGAACCATCATCCGCAGACAGCTCTTCGGGACGAACATTCTTTGAAACAGCGGTCAATAGCAATAACAGGCAAAATAGCCGGAAAAGTATCAATTATCGGAGCCTCCCTGCTTAAGAATATTAGCGCTCTTAATATTAAAAGAATATTCGGAATTACAAAACCCCCCCGGTATCGGCCTTATGAAACCTCCAATATACAGACGCGCGGGGAATAGTTGATGCACGGTTTGATACGAAGCAAGTACTGTTTTTACATCGGATAAAACTGTTACGCTAATGCTATCGAAAAAAATCATATAACGCTACAACCGACTTATACTATTAGATATTATAATTGTGCAATTGCTAACAAATTTGCTTGACAAAAATCTCAGAATAATTATATTAATGTTAAAAGATTCAAAAAGGAGGAAAAAATGGCTCAAAAAAGAAAAACATCTCCACAAAGGAGAAAAACATCGGCAAGAAAAGAAGCAAAGGTAAAAAACACCGATGACACGGTTAACGGCCTTAGCGGCTTTGTAAGAGAGAACTATCTTATCGGGCTTGACACGGCTCACTCGGTGCTTGAGGAAAATAAGAGGCTCGTTGATGCCCAGTTCGAACAGCTGGGTAAAATTCAGAGAGAATACACAACTCGGATGAAGAGCTTCTTCGGGAAATTGCCAAAAGAGTATTCGGGCTTCGGTTTTGCAGAGGGGCTTGATCGTGTGATTGAATTCCAGAACAATTACCTGAGAATCATCAAAAAGGCATCCGACAACTATTCGAAGGAAGTACTGGATCTCAACCAAAAGTCCGCAGAAAGAGCCTTTTCAGCCTTCGAGAGATACATTAGCCATCTTAGTCAATGACGCTAAACGGAAGGAAGAACGATGCCCTATAATTTAAGGGCAGAAGCATGTAATATTAATATAAGCTTAAAATTTATATAAATATTCTGTTTTCTGGTTTCAGGAGATCCGGTTTGAGCAATAAAAAAGAGTACGATGAAATAGTTTATTTCGGATATTTCAAAAAGCTCTACGAGTCATGGGAAGAATCAACGAACAAAATGATGGATGTCTGGATGAACAGCCCTCTTATGGAAAGGGCGGTCGAGAAGTCTTCGGAATTTAAAAACTACATCCACAATTTTATAGATCAGTCGCTTGAGAAAAGATACATTCCTCAGAAAGTGGATATTGATAGGTTGATCGACACCATAGAGTCTCTGGAGGAAAAAGTATCGGAACTCGAAATGAAAATCGAGAAGATTCAATCGAGCCCCAGAAAGAGTACACCTAAACCGAGGACAGCCGGTACAAGAAAAAAAGTTAAGGAGAAAAAACAATGAGCAAAGAAGCATTCGACTATACGGAACATTATAAAAAGTTTTATGAAGCCTGGGAGAAAACCATGTCCGAAGCGATGGATATGTGGAAAAAGAATCCACTTGTAAACAGTAATTCAAAGGACGAGGATCAGGATTATGACCCCGCGGAACTGTATAAAAAGTTTTACGAAACATGGGAAAAGTCATCTTCCGAAGTAGTGGAGAAATGGGTCAACAGCCCTCTTTTTGCCGCTAACGTGGGCAAGGCGATCGAAAAATCCTCCGAGTTCAAAAAGCATTTCGACGAAGCCGTTGAGAAAACTTTAAAGAACATGCGCTTTCCGACAAAAAGCGACATGGACAGAATGTTAACTTCCATAAATAAACTGGAAGAAAAAATAAACGACCTAGTCGACAAAGTCGACGATTTAAGCAAACCCGCACGCAGATCTAAAAAATAAATCCTGACAACATCCTATCAATTTTGACTTCTGCAAGATTTGATGCGAGCAAACGAGGAGGGACATAATAGTTATGGAAAATAATTATCTTGATTCAGCATTGAAAAAAGCCGAGAAGGCGAAAGACAAATTCAGCAAGGCTATTGATTTAGCGTTGGTCAATCCGCCTGACGTTGAAGTCGGCACAACACCCCATGAGGTAATATTCACTGAAAACAAGCTTAAACTGCTTCATTACCATCCGGTCGCGAAAAAGACTCAGCCGGTTCCGCTTATAATGATATTCGCTCTCGTCAACCGCCCTTACATTCTCGATTTAAAACCAGGAAGAAGCGTTGTGGAAGTGCTTCTCAAAAAGGGAATCGATGTTTACCTGATTGACTGGGGCGCCCCCGGGGATGAAGATAAAGACCTCGGTTTCAACCACTATATAAACAGATATATCAAAAAAGTGGTCGAGAAGGTTAAAAAAGACTCCGGTTCCGATAAGGTAAGCATTCTCGGTTACTGCATGGGCGGCACCATGTCCGCGATGTACACGGCTCTCTACCCGGAGGACGTACAAAACCTCGTACTCATGACGGCGGGTATCGACTTTAAGGTGGATGGCACCTTAAACCTCTGGGGCGACAAGTCGAATTTCGATGTAGACAAGTTCATCGAAGCCTACGGTAACGCTCCGGCTGAATTTCTTCAATCGGGATTTTTATTTATGAAGCCGGTGCAAAACCTCGTTTCAAAATACGTGAACTTTTATGAAAATGTTGATAACGAGGCTTTTGTCGATAATTTCCTCGCTATGGAGAAATGGCTCAACGATAACATCGCTGTCGCGGGGGAGGTATTCAGGGAATTCGTAAAATATCTGTATCAGGAAAATCAGCTGGCAGAAAACAGGCTGAGGATTAACGGCAAGCTGATTGACCTTAAAGAGATTAAATGTTCAGTTTTGAACCTGATCGCGGAACACGACCACCTTGTCCCCCCTGCCTCGAGCCTTGTTTTTAACGATCTTATATCCAGTAAAGACAAGGAAACAATTGTATACCCCACAGGTCATATCGGCCTCTCTGTAAGCAGCAGGTCGCTGAAGGGATTATGGCCGGAAGTAGCCGACTGGCTGATAAAGAGATCTTCTTAACAGGATTGAAGAAAAACATAGATGATCCGTATTTGTGAACATGTGAAATCGCCGTTAAATGTTCACAAATACGGACGATTCCAAAATGAGTCTTATATATAATGACCGCCGTTTATTCTTAAGGTCACTCCCGTTATCCAGGAGGCGGCCGGAGAGCAAAGATAAACAACGGCAAGAGCTATCTCCTCGGGCGTGCCGAATCTGGCGAGAGCTATCTCCTTCTTTATCCCCTCCCTGATATCCTCCGGCACGGTACCGAGCATGTCCGTTTCAACAAAACCCGGGGCAACGGCGTTAACGCGTATATTATTCCGGCAAAGCTCCCTTGCCATAGTTTTGGTAAAACCGATTATTCCTGCCTTTGTAGAAGCGTAGTTACACTGTCCCATGTTTCCCATCTCACCTATGATTGAAGATATTGAGACAATTACCCCGCCGTTTTCCATCATAGGATCGATTACGGCTTTGGTACAATTGAATACGCTTGAAAGATTGGTCTGTATTACTTCGTTCCACTGCTCGAAGGTCATTCTTTTGAGAGTCCTGTCCCGGTTTATACCCGCGTTATTGACTAGAATGTCGACTTTTCCGAAATGGTTCATGGCGGCTTTTCCAAGGTTTTGCGCCTGCTGAAAATTACCTACATTGGCTCTCAAAGTAACGCATTTCCTGCCCATTTTTTCTATTTCTTTTTTCACCTTATCGGCTTCTTTGTCACTACGCGAATAGTTGAGTAATATATCGGCGCCCGCCTCGGCCAAAGCGAGGCATATAGACCTGCCGATTCCCCTTGATCCTCCGGTCACTACCGCAACCTTGTCAGTTAAATCGTGCAACTGTTCCAGCATAAAGCACCTCCTAGAGCTTGAGAATTTACAGTCCCATTAAACAAAGATTATAGATTTTATTCCTAATAGCTCTTTTGTCAACTTGAAGAGGGGAGGATTAGAAACAGTGCCCGGAAATGGAAAAGCCTTTCTCCGGCATACGGAATTTATATAAGCGTATAAGTTATATTCAAGGATTCAGGGCAGTTAGAAACCCGGGAGTATTTGGGGCGTCTGCTAACTTCTCACTCGCCCGTAAACTCAGGCTCCCTCTTTTGCAGAAAGGCTTCCATGCCCTCTACCCTGTCCTTAGAGTCAAAGCACAGTGAAACCAGCGTTTTTTCAAGCAGAAGCGCCTTTTGTAAGTCCATTTCGGAGCCCGCATTGATTGCAGTTTTAGATAACCTGACAGCAATCGGACCTCTTTTGGCAATAGCACCCGCGAGTTTTTTCGCCTCATTCATTACTTCCTCATGAGGCACCACACGTTCGACAAGGCCTATCCTGAGAGCCTCTTCAGCGGTTATCATTTCCCCGGTAAACACAAGCTCTTTCGTTTTACCGAGACCGAGTATCCTTGTGATTCTCTGTGTCCCGCCCCATCCCGGAAATATTCCGAGCTTCACCTCAGGAAACCCCAACCTCGCCTTATCCGACGCCAGTCTTATGTCACAGGCAAGCGCAAGCTCGCAGCCTCCCCCCAGAGCATAACCGTTAATAGCGGCGATAGACGGGCACGGATCGTTTTCAATCATTTGATAAACCCCGTGAGCATAATCGACATAATCCTGAAAATCCCGTTCTTTCATTTCGTTCATCTGCGCTATATCAGCGCCCGCTACGAAAGCCTTTTCGCCCGCCCCGGTTACAATCAGGGCTTTCAAATCCTCTTTCGGCATTACGTCCTGCAGGAAAACTTTGAGCTCTCTGAGTGTATCCCAGTTAAGCGCATTCAGAACTTTCGGACGGTTAATTGTAAGAACTCCTATATCGTTCGGTTCTCTTTCGTAGCCGATAAATTCAAATCCCATTTGACTCCTCCTCGACAGGTTAATTGAGCTTCTCTACGTAAAGCTGATATTAATACAGGGTAAACGGGGGTTGTCAATCCCCGGACACGCCGGCAAATCGGATTGCCCAGGCACATTCGAACTCTCATATACTTAATCCGAGGCTTAAAATAGCCTGACCATGAAATTCGCTTGTCGTTATGTTAGTTTATTAGATAAAAAGAAGTAGTTACGCTACTGGCCGGGGATTCATAATGGCTTTCAATCTCGATAAATTTTTAAACGCTTTTGAAACTAAAGACGCGGACAAGTTGATAAAGTTTCTGACCGATGACGCTATCTTGCAGGACGGGAACAACGAACCCCTGGTCGGAAGAGAGGCCATAGGAAAGGCGGTAGGCGATTTCTTCGAGCTTATCGGAGGGGTGAAATTTAACGTCATAAGAAGATGGATTCATCCGGACTCGATAATAGTTCAGGGGGAGGTAACGTTCACAAGGCTTGACGACAGCGAAATAACCCTGCCTTTCGCGGACATTTATTACCTTAAAGAGGACAGGATTCAGAAGCTCTACAGTTATATAGACATAAATCCGTTATTTGAACGGGACAGTGCATAAAACAGAACCCGAATTAGCTCAAACATTTTAGTAACGTTTTATCTAACCTCCGAACTCTAGACAAACAACAAATAACCCCAACCAAACGAGAGAGACGTAACTGCTAATTTGAAGCCGAGATTTAGCTTACTTATATTAGGGGCATTATTACTTACCAATTTCGGAAGCGTGAATCCTTGGAGCAGATTGGCGATAAGTCTACGCCACCCGTCTCATGAACTGGGAGGATCTTCAACCACGTAACGCGTACTTCCCCCGGTTGTCACCCCTTATCCCCTTATTCAGCAAAATACAACTATCAAGCAGGCTGTTTAACCAGCCGTGATGATTAGTAATTACATCCTATCGATTATATAATTTGCGATTTCCCCTTGGTTATTCCGACACTCCTGATGTATTATATTCAACCGATCGGATGGGGGGGTCGAAGTAAGGCATCAGGCTGGAAAGAGAAATATGAAGACCGTGTTTCTTCCGCCTTGATAAAAGGATTAGTTTTCAGGGTAGTGCTTTAAAGTGCTTTGCTTCGAGGGGGAATATGCAAATGAAAAGGGTAGTTTCGGTTTTTTCAGTTCTATTATTGTATTTTCTGTGTATCACGTGCAGTGGTGGTGGGTCGTCTACAGGTACTCCTGATTCCGCGGAAAGGATAGTTGATGCAAGCGGGGGCGGTGATTTCAGGGATATACAATCGGCCCTGAACGGCGCTTCACCGGGCACGGTCATTCTCGTTAAGAACGGAACTTACAGGGGTAAAATCAATATCATGACGAGTGGCGCCCCGGGGAATCCGATTACGATAGCGAACTTTCCCGACCACAACCCTGTTATTGTCCCCGGTACCGAGAGAGGGAACCGTGTGGAGTTTAATGCCAATTACGTAGTGCTCGAAGGTTTCGAGATAAGAGGCGGATATGACGGAGTGAAGTTTTATCAGGGGAATAACACCATAAGGAACAACTACATACATGATAATCTTTATCAGGGGATATTGATAATTTCTACCGACAATATCGTTATAGAAAGCAATACTATAGCTTATAACGGGGTTGATCCAGGTGAATGTCAATTCGATGGTGTGTCATCCCCGAAACACTGCCACGGTATATACATGAGCGACTTCGAGTGCTCGGGAATCGATAATATCGTTATACGCAATAATTATATTCTCGGCCATGGCGGAAGAGGGATTCAGTGGAACGGTCAGGGCTGCCAGAGCAAAATGACGGATACGCTGGTTGACGGGAATCTGATTGAGAACAACTCATGGGGACTAGCTCTCTACTACAACGTGGAAGGTGCGGTGATAACTAACAATATATTCATAGGTGACTCAAGGCCGAATACTGATGACGTTGATTGGACTTTTATCGGCATTTGGAAAAGTCAAGATAATACGATTACAAATAATGAATTCCATACCAGTCTCCCTGACTTTGCGGCGGTTCAGGTCTATGATTCCGAATCAGAGGACAGTTTCGTTGACAATAATATCTGGAGGGTTGCAGGCACCCTCTGGATATGGAATGGCGATAAGCGCTCGGACTGGCAGAATTACAGGGATATTACCGGCTGGGACCTGAACAGCAATATATGCATTGGATGCGGTTGATTCTTTCTCCCCCTCTCTCTACTCACTCCGAGTATCCGAAAATGGAGCCTACTGTTAAATACACGGAAGATATATTCCCGGTGTTAGTTTGCACCTGAACGGAGGCTCTAACGTGAATTCTCCGGATTTTGAGATTTGGGGAATTAACAAACAGGCTGTGTATACTTATATAAATTATTCACGTTATTGCCGTCGTAATATTCACGTAGATCAACAGAACTCAGGTTATGACCGTCTTCCGCTGTCCGGTCCTCTCAATATACTCATTGCCGAGAGGGAACTCCTCGATAAACAACGCGGGAAAGAACCAAGACCGCATCATTATGTAGCTTGGAGAATATACGTTCCGCGTCAGAACCGCACAGAATATATAGACCGAAGACAAGCAGAAAAAAAGGATATTCGCGGATATATATAACTTAAGGGACGACAGGATTCAGAAGCTCTACAGTTATATAGACATAAATCCGTTATTTGAAGAAGGCCCGCAACAAGAGCAAAAATAATTAGCTCTGTTAAATAAAATCAGGTAAATTGATAACCCAGTCGCGTAAACAGACAAAATAACCCGCCCCCCGGAGACATCTATATGACAAAGATTATGAAAACAAGCACCGCCGTTTTTTTATTACTGGCATTTATAGCTCCCAGCCTGGTGAGCTTCTATGCGGACGCAGACGAAAAAAAGGAGGAACCCAAAATCGAAAAGACAGAATCAGGATTGCAATATATAGTAATTGAGGAAGGGGATGGAACCAAGCCCGAGAAGGGACAAACGGTAAGCGTCCACTACACGGGAAAATTAGAGGACGGAACGGTTTTCGACAGCTCGGTAAAAAGAGGGGAGCCTATCGAGTTCGTACTCGGAGTGGGACAGGTAATAAAGGGCTGGGACGAGGGCATTTCAGACATGAAGGTGGGAGGCAAACGTCAATTGATAATACCTCCGGACCTGGCTTACGGTGAACGGGGATACCCGCCCGTAATTCCGCCAAGCTCGACACTGATATTTGACGTGGAGCTGGTAGATATATCGAAATAATCATTCCTGTCAAAATCCCCGCAGCGGCGTTTCAATATAGCAGGGACAAGCCGCTCTATACCAGGAAAAGGCCCGTTAATTCATCATGAACTATCTGGCGCACTTATATCTGGCCGAGGACTCGGACGAGTCGATTCTCGGCAATCTGCTCGGAGATTTCGTCAAGGGCCCGCTAAGGGACGAATACGGGCCTGAGATAATCAAAGGGATAAAGACTCACAGGAAAGTCGATCTCTTCACGGACTCCCACGAAAATTTTCTCACCAGTAAAAGAATGATAGGCGCTGAGAGGCGCAGGTTCGCCGGAGTCATTATCGACCTCACTTTCGATCATTTCCTCGCAAAGAACTGGTCCGACTACTCAAGTTCGGAATTAACCGGCTTCATAGGAAATACGTACGAGCTTTTAATGAGGCACAGAGAAATTCTTCCTGAGAAACTTCAGTATTTTCTCCCCAGGATGATTGACGAGGACTGGCTCGGATCATACAGGGAGCTTGACGGAATAGGCAGGACTCTCGACAGAATCTCCGGCAGGCTCAGGAGACGTTTTAACAGGGAAAACACACTCGCGGGCGCGGTCGAGGAAATCGAATCGAATTACGACCGGCTCGAGGACAGCTTCCATGAATTTTTCCCGCAGGTCATAAGCTTCGTCGAGAATTACAGGCAAAACGGATCAGGGGATAATTAAACCGAATCAAATTCAATTCCGAATTAATTCTGATTGAAAGCTGCTCCGTCTTATTATAATATTACTACAACTATAAATTCCCGAACGGATACCGCCCAACTGATTTGAATAGAAAAAAGTTTGAAGAACTGGTAGATAAGGCTTACGAGAGAATTCCCGAAGAATTTAAGAAAAAAATCGATAACGTCGTTATAAGAGTAGAGGACTATCCCACCAGGGACGATCTGGAAAAGCTTAAAGTACGGGGCGACAGCCTCCTGCTAGGTCTTTACAGGGGAACCCCGCTTCACCTGAGAAGCGTCTGGCAGGGCGTGAGGCTCCCCGATGAAATAGTGCTTTTTCAAAAAGACATTGAAAAGGTTTGCAGGAACGACAGGGAAATCGAAGAGAGGATAAATGAAGTTCTCAAGCATGAGATCGCTCATTACTTCGGCTTGTCCGATGATGAGATCTACGAGCTTATGGGAAGGGACTGAATCTATTTACAAGCCGGAAAATAAATAAATGAGCATAGAAAACAATATAGAGCAAAGCCCCTCCGCAATACTGTTAATTCACTGCCCGGACAAGAAGGGGCTTGTCGCCGCGATTACGGAGTTCATATTCAAGAACGACGGCAACATCATATATCTCGATCAGCACGTGGATACTCAGGAAAAGGTGTTCTTCATGCGTGTGGAATGGGATCTTACTAACTTTTCGATTCCAGCCGGGAAGATCGGGGAGTACTTCCAGACCTTAATAGCGGAGAAATTCGGAATGAAGTGGAATCTCTATTTCTCAGACTACACCCCACGGATGGCTATCTTCGTCTCCACGCTCCCTCATTGCCTCCACGACATACTGTCCCGATGCCATCCGGATGAATGGAAAGTCGAGGTGCCGCTCATTATCAGTAACCACGGCGATCTGGAGCCGATAGCAAAGACATTCGGGATCGATTTTCACGTTACCCCGAATGTGAAAGAGGACAAAAAGGCCGCGGAGAAAAAGCAGCTCGACCTTCTGAGGGAATATGAGATAGACTTCGTCGTCCTCGCAAGATATATGCAGATTCTGAGCGAGGATTTCGTAAGCCACTATCAGAACAGGATAATCAATATCCACCATTCCTTCCTTCCGGCTTTCCCGGGCGCGCGGCCCTACCACTCGGCTTATGAGAGAGGGGTCAAAATTATCGGCGCGACAAGCCATTACGTCACAGCCGATCTCGACGCGGGGCCGATAATAGAACAAAACGTCGTACGCGTATCCCATAAGGACAGTATTGAGGATCTGGTCAGGAAGGGAAGGGACCTGGAAAAGGTAGTCCTTTCGCAGGCGATCTGGTACCACCTGAAAAGGATGATACTCGTCTATGGAAACAGGACTCTCATTTTTGACTGAGAGCGTAAACCGGTACGCCTGAATTCAACACAATTATCGTTACACATCTTTATAAATGTATAGTTAGACCGGGTATCAATCAACAGGACGCTTCAGATGAAAGACCTTGCAATCGAAACCATATGCCGCATCAGCATAATTCTCCTCTTATTATCTTCGCAACCGTTCGATGCGCTTTCGGATACCTATATGTGTACGGACGAAGAAGGCAGTGTGACTTATAAGACAAGCCCCTGCCCTTCCGGGCACAAAAGCGAGATTATAAAGAGCGAAGCAAAATCGCGAACCGACACCGACTCCACTCCCCCGTCGAGCACGCATGACGGTTACGACTACGAGCAGCAGCACGGCAGCTACGATAAGGTAAAAATAATCAGCAGGGGAAGACTGATCAATGTTATAGATTATATTGAGCCGGGCAAATATACTGCCTTCATGTTTTACGCCGACTGGTGCGCGCCATGTAAGACACTAAAACCGAAGCTCGAAGAATTCGCGCGAGACGGCGACACACTCGCCCTCAGGGAGATAGATATTATCAACTGGGAGAATCCTCTCCCGAAATACTACAATTTGCCTTCGCTGCCGTATTTCATTATTTACGGCCCGGAGGGGGAATTCATCGAGAGGGGACCCGCCATAACGAACGAAACCATGAGAGCAATATCCAGAACAGACTGACTTTCTGTTTTATTGAATACCCCGTATGATTTCTCAATTTGACCCGGCTTAAAGTTTCAATCAGTATTAAGCCATGTCCGACTCATTCCCCTCCGACCTCAAGAATCTGAGAAGCTTCCTCGTTACCTATTCTTCCGAAATAATCGTCGTCGCATCGGCCACTCTCTTTATGATACTCAATGAGTACCATCAAATAGGGAGCTTCTGGGTAAGCTCTCTGATCTATTTTGCCGCTCTGCCGATAGCCACGATTTTAATAGTGCTGAGGAAGAATCCCCTCAACTTCGGCCTCAGGATTGGAAACGTAAGGCTATGGTCGGCTTACGCGTTGATATTCCTCCTAATAGCAATCCCGATACTCTATTTGGCATCGGACGTGTCATCGGTACAAAGATACTATACAAAGCGGCATACAGAATTTGCATGGTACGCGGTTCAGATGGCGGTCTATTTCCTGGGGTGGGAGTTTTTATTCCGCGGATTCATGCTCTTCGGTCTAAAGGACAAATTCAGGGAGGGAAGCATTCTGATTCAGATGATCCCTTTCGCGCTCCTTCATATCGGAAAGCCCGAGATCGAAACCATAAGCACCATACTGAGCGGCATCGTCTGGGGTTATATCTGCTACAGGGGAAACTCGTTCTGGCCCGCCTATATAATGCACCTTGTGATCAACGTCTCGAACAAGGCTTTCATCAGCTTCCTGTGAATCAACTCACGGGCTATTTATATTCGGTGATTTCGAGAAGCACACCATCGGGGTCATGGAAGTAGCAAAGCATCTTGTGTCCGGCGTCGTGAGTGACAACCGTCTCGGGAACTACGACGGGGTCGCTCAGAAGCCTGACCCCGGCATTTTTCAGTTTCTCAGCCATGCCGTTTATGTCGTCCACCCTGAGAGCCAGATGCCTTATTCCGATAGTGTTGGCGAGGGAGTTAGCGGGCAGTGCTTCTCCCGTTGGAGTCTTATAGCACAGCAGCTCTATTCTCGGCTCGCCGGCAGGCGCTATAATAAATGCCACGTCCGCGACAACCCCTTTCAGGCCCACGATAGACTCTATCCAGTCCCCTTCCAGGTGCGCCCTTTTGGACTCTTTAAAACCGAGAAGCTCTGTGTAGAACTTGACGGATTTTTCGAGGTTTGAAACGACGAAGTTAATATGGTCTATTGCGCGGATCATCAGTTTTGAAGAACATAGTGCTTAAAGCAGATCAGTGCTGGTCAAATTTCACTTTCTTGTTTTTAAGCGCCTTGATTGCCTGCTGAAGCCCGGACAGAGTAAGGGGGAACATGCGGTCGTCCATAAATTCCCTCACCATGCCGATAGACTCCGTGTAACGCCACTGCTGGACGGGCACGGGGTTAAGCCAGACAATGTCGGGGTATTGAGTCTTGAGCCGCTCGAGCCAGACGAAGCCGGACTCGTCGTTATTGTGCTCGACGCTGCCGTTCGGGTAGAGCAGCTCGTAAGGGGACATTGAAGCGTCACCCACCATGATTACCTTGTAATCGCTGTTGTACGTATGAAGAACTTCGAAGGTGGGAATGGCTTCCTGCCATCTCCTTTGGTTGTTTTTCCAGACAAACTCGTATAGGCAGTTGTGAAAATAGTAGTACTCCAAATGCTTGAACTCGTACCTGGCCGCCGAGAACAGTCTTGAGCAGAGCTCGATATGGTCGTCCATCGAACCCCCGATATCGAGAAAGAGGAGCACCTTAACATTGTTCTTCTTGGCAGGAACCATCTCAAGCTCGAGCAGTCCTGCGTTCTTCGACGTCCTGTCGATAGTCTTATCGAGGTCGAGCTCCTCGTCCACTCCCTCCCGGGTCAATATGCGGAGTCTCCTGAGCGCCATCTTCATATTCCTCGTCTGAAGCTCCACTCCGTCGTCCAGATCGCGGAACTCTCTCTTGTCCCAGACCTTGACCGCCCTTCTGTGCCTGCTCTCCTCCTGCCCTATCCTTATCCCCTCGGGATTGTAGCCGTAAGCTCCGAATGGAGATGTCCCTCCCGTGCCTATCCATTTGTTTCCGCCCTGGTGCTTTTTCTTCTGCTTCTCCATGAGCTCTTTAAGCCGTTCGAGGATTTTATCAAGCCCGCCCATGGCTTTTATCATTTTCTTCTCTTCCTCGGTCAGGGCGTTTACGAAGCTCTTGCGGAGCCACTCCTCGGGGATTTTAATGAAATCTTCCGTGTCGATTTTCTCCACCCCCTCGAAGTAATATCCGAAAAGTAGGTCGAACCTGTCCAGATGATGCTCGTGCTTGATAAGCGTGGTTCGGCTCAGGAAGTAGAAATCATCGACGCTGTACTCGGCTATGCCCTCGTCCAGGGCCTCAAGGAAGGTGAGATACTCCCTTATCGTAACCGGAATGCCGTCATTTTTAAGCAGTAGAAAAAAATCCAAAAACATCATGCACCTTTTTTTGATTAACCGCCGAATCTACCAATATAAAGTAAATGGATTAATGCTATCGCCTGTACCTGAGCCTGATGCGGGTGAGAAGCTCGTGATCCTGCTCATTCTTCAACAAAGCGCCTGCGAACGGAGGAAGCTTTTCGGACAAGTCCACTGACCCGAGCTCGGATTCCGTAATCTTGCCGACCATTATAAGCTTGAGCCAGTCGATTAATTCGCTCGTAGAAGGCTTTTTCTTGAGCCCGTCGATTTCCCTGATATCGTAAAACACATTCATGGCGTTTTCTATGAGCTTGTCCTCCAGGTCGGGATAATGGACCTTGACTATGGCTTTCAGTGTCTCCCTGTCGGGGAAGCTGATATAATGAAAGAAGCACCTTCTGAGAAATGCGTCGGGGAGCTCCTTTTCGTTATTGGAAGTGATTATTATTATAGGGCGTTCTTTAGCTGTTATCGTTTTCCGAAGCTCGTAGCAGTAGAACTCCATCCTGTCCAGCTCCAGCAAGAGGTCGTTCGGAAACTCGATATCGGCCTTGTCTATTTCGTCTATAAGCAATACAACCTGTTCTTCAGACTCAAACGCCTGCCACAGCTTGCCCTTCTTTATGTAATTCGATATGTCATTGACCCTTTCGTCACCCAGCTGGGAATCACGCAGCCTCGAGACGGCGTCGTATTCGTAAAGGCCCTGCTGCGCGCTCGTAGATGATTTCACGTGCCATGTTATCAGCTCCTTTCCGATGGCTTCAGCCACCTCGAAAGCGAGCATGGTCTTTCCCGTGCCCGGCTCCCCCTTTATGAGGAGCGGCCTTTGCAGAGTAATTGAAGCGTTAACCGCAAGATTCAAATCCCTTGTCGAAATATAGTTTTCTGTGCCTTCGAATTTCATTTCTCTGACCCCTTAATTTATTATCGAGTTGAATTCAGATTAGGAATTATACTTAACTGCAATCCGAGCCGTATCAGTCCCCTAAGTAATAAAAGTATACTTTTTATAAAGGTGTATATCAAACTGTCGGGAAACCGCATCACGATTAACAGAATTCCGGATAGCGGCTCAACCGGCGATTCAGAGGGGGTACTGAACCGTCAAATCTTATCAGATGGATCCCGTCGTCCGGACGCGGAACGGGGGCGCATACCCGCAGAGTCCTCTATGCCACGAAGAAGCGCGACTCAGGATTCGGCGACCCGCTCGAGAATTTGATAAACGCGGCTGACCATAACTCTCGGGTCGTCGAGAAAACCCGCTGAAATTAGAGCGTTGTCGAAAATCTGCTCCGCAACCAGCTTGGCCGTCTCCGAATCTTTATCTTTGAGCGAGCTGAGGTTCTTAATCAGTTTATGGCCGGGGTTGATCTCCAGGTTAACCGAGTCTTTCATATCGACGTCCTGCTTCATGGCTTTCATCATCCTTCTCATCGAGGGCGTCAAAAACTTATCCGCGTTAAGCGCGATTGCGGGACTGTCCACGAGCCTCTTGCTCACGTTCACCTCGTTTACGTTTTCGCCCAGGGCTTCCTTTATCCACTGGCAGAGGGCTTTTGCTTCGTCCTCGGGAATCGCCTCCTCTTTCGATTCGGGCGACGCCTCGTCGAGCCTGATATCGGCGTTGTCGGCGGATACTAGCTCCTTGTCGCCGTACTTTTTGAGGCTCGTCATTACGAACTCGTCCACCGGGTCGTAGAGGTAAAGGACCTCAAGCCCCTGCGCCTTGAAAGCCTCCAGCTGAGGTCCCGCTTCCAGAGTTTCCCGGTTCGGCGCATAAAGATAGTAGATTTCCTTTTGATCTTCTTTCATGCGGGAGACATATTCGTCTAATGTTGCAAGCTTCCCTTTTTCGGTACTGGAGGACTCAAAGCGAAGGAGCTTTGCGAGCTGCTCCCTGTTTTTGAAATCTGCAGCGACCCCTTCCTTGATAAATATCGAGAAGCCCTTGTAGAACTCCTCAAATTTCCCGGCGTCCCTTTTGGATTCGTCCTCCAGAAACTTGATGAAGCGCCCCGTTATTACCTGCCCTATCTTTTTCGCAAGCGCACTGTCCTGCATGGTCTCCCGCGAGATATTAAGCGGCAGGTCGGCGCTGTCCACCACGCCTTTTAAGAACCGCATCCAATCGGGCAGGAGACCCTCGGGTTTGGAGTCGATAAGTATTTTCTTACAGTAGAGGCTCACTCCGGGCTCTGTCTTGCCCAGGCCCCAGCGCTCGGGGTTTTCCCCGGGAACGAAAATCAGCGCGTTAATATCGAGGGGAGCGTCCGAGCTGAAATGCAGTCTATAGAGAGGCTCATCAAACGCGTTTGCCTGAAATTTGTAGAACTCCGTATATTCCTCGTCCGTTATTTCACCCTTGCCGCGCATCCATATCGGCTGAACATTGTTAATCTGCTCGCCGTTCAGCTTTATGGGGAACTGGACAAAGCTCGAATAGTGGGTGAGAACCTCTTTTACACGCTCGGCGTTTGAAAATTCCTTATCATCTTCCTTGAGACGGACAACTATTCTGGTTCCCCGCCTTGCGCCTTTTACCGTCTCTATTTCGTACGTCCCGGAGCCGTCGCTCTTCCATAAAAGGCTCTTGCCCGTCTTCTTCCAGCTGTGGGTATAAACCTCGACTGAGCCTGCGACCATAAACACACTGTAAAACCCCACTCCGAACTGCCCGATCAGGTTGTCATTCACCTCCCCCGATTCCTTTACGGCGTTTAAAAAAGCCTTCGAGCCTGAATGAGCTATAGTGCCGAGGTTTTCTACAAGCTCCTCGGCGTTCATGCCTATACCGTGATCCTCTATCGCTATAGTATTCTCTTTTTCGTCAGTTCTTATATTAATCTCGAGCGGAAGCTCTTCGTCGTATATATTTTTTTCAGTGAGCTGTAAATATCTCATTTTTTCCAGGGCGTCAGAGGCGTTTGAGACAAGCTCCCGTATAAATACCTCTTTATCCGTATACAGTGAGTTGATAACGATATCCAGGACCTGCTTCACCTCTGCCTGGAATTCATGTTTTTTAGCGGATTTCCCGGCCATTTTCGATTAAAACCTCCCGACTATATCTAATGATGATTAAGTAACCTGCAGTATCTCAATAATTCGATAGAAAGATATTCATCACGGGTAGAATTTCAAGGGTTTAACTCACAGGATTACAGGGGACATGTCGATACGCCCGATCAGCTATTACGCTTCCCGGTACGCTCTCTTCTCGCCTCGCCTTCAACAAATATTCTTTTAACAAGAGGGAATTGCCCCTTTATCTCTTTATCCAGTTTCTCTACGGCAATCTCAATTTCCTCGGCCCTGGCGTCGTCCCTGAAATCAATGCTTATATTGGCCAATATGAACTCCGGCCCCATGTGGAGTGTGAGAACTTCATTTACATGATCTATTATCTTATTTTTACCCGCAATCTGGCGTATCCCCTCCACTATGTACTCATTGGCGCTCTCGCCTATCAAGAGTCCCTTTGTCTCGTAGGCAAGCCATACCGCCGTTCCTCCGAGAATTATGCCGATTGCAATCGACGCCGCTCCGTCAAAATAAACCACACCTGTAATCTGGCCGAGAAAAATCCCCAGAAAAGCAACGGCAAGTCCGAGAAGAGCCGCCGAATCCTCGAAGAGCACTACGAATACGGTAGGGTCTTTAGCGCGCTTAACGGCCGTGAGATAACTCCACTTGCCCCTGGCGCTGCTGAACTCCTTAAACGCGAAGTACCATGCGGCTCCCTCAAAGAGCATCGCCAGCCCCAGAACAATATAGTTTATGTAAGGACTCTCGACGGGCTCGGGATGCATCAGGTGGAGGACGCCTTCATAAATGGATATTCCCGCGCCCAGGGCGAATATCAGAATCGCAACAACAAAGCTCCAGAAATAAACCTCCTTTCCGTGGCCGAAGGGGAAATTCTTGTCGGGCGGTTTTGTAGCCCTCCTTAGTCCGAGAAGTATGAGCATCTGGTTGCCCGTATCGACAACCGAGTGAATGCCCTCCGACAGCATTGCGGAGCTTCCTGTTAATATAGCCGCTATGAATTTCGTAACTGCAATGAGCGCGTTGCCGACCAGGGCCGCGTAAATGACTTTTTTGGACGACGACGCCAACTTCGAATACTCCTGTCCTTTAGGTGAGATGGATTAAATAGAGTACGCAAAACGCTCCCGTCACTTGAGTAATAATAATTAACCTGAAACACGCAATCAACAAAAAATTCTACGTCACAATCGTGACTTCGCCGGTCTTTAAATCGTAATTGCCTCCTACGATTTTCACCTTCCCCTCTTTCACCATCGGAGCTATAACCGGCTCGGAGTTATTTAATTTCCGGACTCCGAACTTCACATTGGAAACGATAGAATTTTCGAGCAGGTCTCCGGGCTCGCCTTTGACCTTTTTCACGGCGGGCTCGATTGTTTTGACTATATTTTCTATAGAGCCCGGAAAACTGGTCCCCGACTCCAAAGCCTGGATTGCCCCCGCCACAGCCCCGCAGGCGCTGTGTCCGAGCACCATTATCAGATTCGCTCCCAGAGCCTTTACACCGAATTCGATACTGCCCTTTATTCCGTAGTTCTGAGGATTGACGATATTCCCGGCAACCCTTACGACGAACAGATCACCTATGCCCTGATCGAAAAGAATCTCGGGCGCGACCCTGGAATCGGCGCAAGCTAGAATTACGGCAAACGGATTCTGCCCCTGAGCCGTGATCTCTCTGCGTTCGGGAGTTCTTCTCGTATAACCCTCTTTTGTGGCATTGACAAAGCGCTTGTTGCCTTCCATCAGCTTCTTTAAAGATTCATCACCGTTTTTAGGAGTCTTAACATCCTCCGCCCTCGCTTCCCCGGTCAGGAGAAAATTCCCCAAAGGATCAATAAATCCCGCGCCCAATACTCCTGCTCCGCCTATTTGCAAAAACCTGCGTCTGGAAAAAGCTGAACCGTCTGACATTGATGAATTCCTCCTTTAGTGAATATTTGTCACTAATTATACTGCTAAAACTGTAGAAGTCAGCATCCTGTCGGGAACGAATTCAGTTATATCCTGAATCCCGCTATCGTCTCAGCCGACCGTGTTTAGCCAGGGAAGCCTTAACGAAGCTCTTCATAGGATACGGGATTATCGGGACACTGACCGGGTCCGCATTCGAGAAAAGTCGTAACTACGTTTGAGGCCGATATGAAAACCGCCAGAAAGAATACGGTTTTAATGAACCGGCTCATATTTTCGGGAGAATTACTTTCATGATTTTCCCTGAATTGCCGCTCCCAGAGCATCATGAGTCCGATAAGGAAAATGGCCGCAACGAAGACGACGAACGCCCATGTGTAGAGGTGAAGACCCAGGACAGGGGACCCGTAGCTTCCCGTACCAGGCACAATATGAAGAAGTATCTGACGGACTGAGACCGAGGCTCCGAATACGGCGCTCAAGAGAGAAATACCGTAATGCGAGGGGCGAATCCCGAATCTCAGATTGAGCATTGCTCCGAAGGCGACGCCCAGCATGCCTAGTCTCTGGAGCAGGCAGAGCGGACACGGGAACTCCCCTTTAACGAACTGTATAAAGTAGGCCCCCAGGAGAACGCCGCAAATTCCAAGCACGCCGAGGGCGTTTAAGTTTCTGGCAAGCGCAGGATTCATGACTTAAGCTCTTATTCACAAATTAATATTTAAATGCTCGGTTATATGATGCCTGAACCACAACGCGCAAAGAACGAGCGTAATAAAGAATAAATAAATCGATGCTCTTCGTTTGCCGTACCATGCAAGCAGCATCGTAACTACGAACAGTAGAAAAAGCGCAGCCATCATAACCCGATATCTCCCTTTCCCATAAAGGATACATCCTGTTTTTATGAAAAGCCTTCAAGACAGTCTCAATTTTTATAGTATAATTTCCCTGACTGAGTGGATTAAAGCCAGCCCGATGAAGAAAACAAAAACACACTCTCAGTTCGTATGCCAGAACTGCGGCAACTCCTCCCCCAGGTGGCTCGGGAAATGCCCGGAATGCGGGAGCTGGAACACTTACGTCGAGGAGAAGACCCAAAAGGGAAAGAGAAAAGCACGAAAAGCGCATTCCGTCGAGCCCGTTGCCATTACGGAAATCGTGACCGATAAGGAGGACAGGATCTCGACGGGGAATAAGGAGCTCGACAGGGTGCTCGGGGGAGGGTTCGTCCCGGGTTCCGTGATACTCGTAGGGGGCGATCCCGGAATCGGGAAATCGACTCTGGCCCTTCAGATGCTGAACGATATAGGCGGGAAAAAAGAGGGCCGTAATTCCTCTGATTACAGACTCCTCTATGTAACCGGCGAGGAATCGCCGCAGCAGGTCAGGATGAGAGCCGAGAGGACAGGGGTGTCCTCGGATACGGTGTTCGTGCTTACGGAAACTTCGGTCGAGACGATACTCGAGGAAATAGAGAAGCTCGAACCTGAAATAGCGGTGATTGATTCGATTCAGACCATGTTTACGGAGGATTTCGGCTCTGCGCCGGGGAGCGTGGGGCAGATAAGGGAATGCACGGCCAAGCTGATGCAGCACGCCAAGTCCAGGGGTACCGCGATTTTTCTTATAGGCCACGTGACGAAGGAAGGGACTATAGCGGGCCCGAAGGTTCTCGAGCATCTCGTGGACACGGTGCTCTACTTCGAGGGGGGAAAGGACCACCCGTACAGGATTTTGAGAGCGGTCAAAAACAGATTCGGATCTACTAACGAAATTGGGGTGTTCGAGATGCTGGACAGCGGGCTCAGGGAGGTAGCAAATCCGTCCGAGATATTCCTATCCGAAAGACCGGAGAACGCTTCGGGCTCTATTGTGACGCCGAGCATCGAGGGTACACGGCCCATACTGGTGGAGATACAGGCGCTCGTCTCCCCCTGCGGATTCGGGGTGCCGAGGAGAACGACTATCGGACTCGACAATAACCGGGTCTCCCTTCTCGTAGCGGTTCTGGAAAAAAGAGCGGGGCTTCAGATACTGGGACAGGACATTTTTATGAACGTCGCGGGGGGAGTAAAGATAGAGGAGCCCGCGATTGATCTCGCCATATCGATGGCGCTTGTCTCGAGCTTCCTCAACAAACCGGTTGGACCGGATACGGTAGTATTCGGGGAGGTGGGACTCGCGGGGGAAATAAGGGGGGTGTCTCAGGTTGATCTGAGAATAAACGAGGCCCGGAAGCTCGGATTTAAAAAGTGCGTTCTGCCCAGGATAAATCTTGACAGAATCGGCTCCGGGGATGATTCTATTTCCCTTATCGGAGTTGATTCCGTGGAAAGTGCAATCGAAGTATTTTTCTGACGGATAACCGTATATCATTTCACTCGAGAGATATTATGAGCAACGAAACAAACAGCGCGCCGATAGGTGTATTTGATTCGGGGATCGGGGGGCTGACCGTAGTAAGGGAGATCATCGGAAGACTGCCCCGGGAGAATATCATCTATCTGGGGGACACGGCCAGGGTTCCCTACGGGACAAAATCAAGCAGGACGGTTATAGCTTACTCCCACAGCAATTCGGAGTTCCTGATCAAGAAGGGGATAAAACTTCTGGTGGTCGCATGCAACACGGCCTCGGCTGTTTCGCTCCCGAGCCTCGGACGCGAATTCGATATACCCGTGCTGGGCGTTATAGAGCCGGGCGCGAAGAAAGCGGCCGCGGCAACCGGGACTAAAAATGTCGGTGTCATAGGAACGCCTTCTACAATAAAGAGCGGCGCTTACAAAAAAGCCATTCAGGAAATATCGCCGGACATAAAAGTTCACTCGAGCGCCTGCCCCCTCTTCGTGCCTCTGGCCGATGAAGGATGGACAGAGGGGGAAATAACCGAGCTCATAGCCGAACAGTACCTCGAGCCGTTCAGGCAGATCGGAATCGACGTACTCGTCCTCGGATGCACACACTACCCTCTTTTAAAGCGGACAATACAGAAAGTCGTGGGTGAGGACATAACGCTCGTAGACTCCGCCGAGGAGACCGCGAAGGAGATAGAGAAAATTCTGAGCGAGAATGATATTGTGAACCGGGGGTCCGGCTCGCCGTCAAGACAGTATTTTCTGACGGACGTCTCGGACAGCTTCCTGTCGGTCGCGGGAAGGTTCCTCGGGGAAAATATAGAAAAGATAGATATGGTCGACATAATAGGGACGGCGATTTAGCCGCCCCCGGAGATTATCGTTAACCTTGAGATAGAATAGACTTTACTTTCTCCGTAAAAGGAGGAAGCACGTCGAAAAGATCGCCTACGATGCCGTAATCACACTTCTCGAAAATGGGGGCTTCCGGGTCTTTATTAATCGCGACAATAACCTTCGATGAACCCATTCCGGCAAAATGCTGGACCGAGCCTGAAATAGCTATTGCGATGTAAAGATTGGGGGAAACCGCCTTTCCGGTCTGACCCACCTGCATATCATAGGGGCAGTAACCCGCGTCAACCGCGGCGCGGGTCGCTCCCGCGGCGGCTCCGAGTATGTCGGCAAGCTGATATATATACTGGAAATTCTCTTCACTTCCGAGACCCCTGCCGCCCGAAACAACCCTTTCGGCTTCGGTCAGCTCCGGCCGGTCGGATTCCTTGGTTTTTAGCTCAATGACCTTGGTCTTTATATCGGCTGGATTTATTTCGATCCCCCCTTCGACGACTTCGGGCTCCCTGGGGTCCTCCACAGCCTTAAAAGAATTCGGCCTGACCGTGGCCATCATGGGATAATTGGCGTGGAATACCTCGGTCGGGATGGCCTTACTGGAGTGGGAAAAACGCTGCACCTTGAGAGTATTGTCGTCTGTGAGATCGATTTCTATAGCGTCCATTGAAACGCCCGCGCCCACGCGCGCGGCAACCCTCGGAAAATAGTCCTGCCCGAAAACCGTGTTTCCGGCCAGCACTACCGCAGGTTCATGTTTTTTTATTAATTCACTGAGCGCGATCGTATATCCTTCGGTGTTAAAGTTTTTCAAAAGCTCGTTATCGACTACATAGACCTTTTCAGCCCCGTATTTCCCCAATTCAGCTACATGGCCGGAAACCCCGGAGCCAATGAGGACAGCGCACAGCTTCCCTCCGAGTTTTCCCGCGATTTTATTCTTCGCTTCCGACAGGGCCTCAAAGGTTACCTGCCTGACGCTGCCGTCTATTTTCATGTCCGCTACTACCCAGACTTCGTTGCTCATTTTATTCCTCCTAAAATATAAGTAAGCTCAGGCCCTATATTACCTTGGCTTCTTCCCTGAGAAGCTTTATAAGTTCCTCAGCCGACTGCTCGACTTCAGCCCCCTTAACCATGGGCTCGTCCTGTCCTTTAATAATCTTCAGCTTTCTCTCGATTTGAGGAACCTTTATCTCTACGGTCTTAATCCTGGCGCCTTCCTTGCCTAGGGCATCCGCGGATAATCCCAACTCTTGTACGTTGATGTCGGCAAGAGCGACCTCGGTAAGCGGTTTTTTCTTGGCTTTCATAATTCCGGGAAGGGACGCGTAACGGGGATCGTTCATTGCGTCAGGACAAGTAATCATACAGGGGAGCTGAACCTCTTCGACAACATGCCCTCCGTCAATCTCCTTTTGACAAACCGCCTTTTTCTCGTCCGGATCGACTTCCATGACTTTACTTACAAGGGAAACATGGGGAATCCCCAATTCCTCGGCTACCTGAATTCCTATCTGCCCCGACTCCGAATCTATAATCTTCATACCCGTAAAAATAATGTCGAATTCGCCCAGCTTCTTAATCTCGCTCGCGATTACTTTCCCTATCGCGAAAGAATCGGCGTCCGCGAATCCTTCGTCCTTAATGTGAACTGCGCTGTCGGCTCCCATAGCAAGTGCCTGCCTGATCGTCTCAATCACCCTGCCGGGTCCCATCGCTACTATTATAACTTCGCCCCCGTGCTTCTCCTTGGTCTGAATCGCTTCCTCGACGGCAAACTCGTCGTATGGATTCATGATCCATTTCATACCGTCGGTATCTATCGAATCACCGCTTGAGGAGACCTTAACTTTAGCCTCCGTATCCTGGGTCTGACTTACTATTACTAAAATCTTCACCTTTAGCCTACCTCCGATTTTTGGATTAACCTACAAGCCCGGCGCAGCAAAATAATTAAAGAAAAGCGATTCAATTAGAGCACTTAAGACCAGCTTACTTTGGCATTCCAGGAACTCTTTGCTACCCAGACCGGATATGTAAAATAACTAAAAACTCAAAAAGAATAAAGACCGGATTCAACTTTTATTCAAAAAGGTAAGTAATTATAATTATCGGCCATTCCTTGTCAAGACGGTAAAACCGCTTAGGATTAAGGACGGACTTGTAGTGATTTCGAGCGGCAACTCCGAAAAGAAACCTGAAGATAGCGGCAGTCGCGGCTACCTGAACGGCCATGAATAATACTGCGATAAACATCATATTGCTCGTCTTTGTAATCCTGACCTGGGGATATTCATGGGTGCTTATGAAAATCGGCCTCGGTTACGCAGAACCCCTTACATTCGCCGCGTGGCGCTGCGCAATAGGGGCGGCGGCCCTGATCGCATACATGAAATTCCGGGGACTCGAATGGCCCGCAGTCAAAAGCTGGCCCGACTATATCATGGTCGGGCTTTTCCAGACTACGCTCATGTTCGGCTTCATGCTTTTCGGGATGAAGCGGATTACCGCAGGCAAAACATCGGTGCTCCTCTATACGATGCCCATCTGGACCATCCTGCTTGTTCACTTCTACCTTAAGCAAAGACTTACCGCGGGTAAGTGGGCTGGCGTAGTGCTGGGAAGCGCCGGAATCCTCTCAATCCTGGGATGGGACATTATCATAAACCAGAATCTGCAAATTTTTCTGGGGGAACTGATGATCATAACAGGGGCGATTTCGTGGGCGATTGCAAACATATGGGTCAAGAAACGGATGTCCGGGGAGGATGTTTACAAGGTAAGCACTCTACAGCTCACATTCGGGACAGTCGGGCTTATTATTCTGGCTATACCGACGCACGGAATATTTAATATCGAGTGGACCGCTTACTCTATATATATACTTGTCTTCACGGGGCTCGTCGCCTCGGCTGTTGACTTTACGATATGGTTTTACCTCATAAAAAAGCTGGATATAAACATTACGACCTTTTCATCGATGCTCGTTCCCGTTTTCGGACTCATTTTCGACTGGATTATACTGGGGAACAGGCTCGACCCGGGAACCGTTCTGGGCGGGGTGCTCATAATCGCCGGAATTTACAGGATTTCCAGAAAATAAATCAAAATTTGAAACCGTATATTAAAAGTTCATTTTGAATACACATTTGGGTATACTTGACAGTAATGAGCTATAAGTGGAGTTGAGCATTTTTTACAAAAGGAACTTATAATTGCCATTGAGCTCCGATTCCCTTTAACTCCGTACCATGCGTAATAAAATTCTCATAACAATAGGCGTTTTCTTCTCCGTATTAATTGTCCTTATTGTAGCGGCGTTCTTTTTCACGCAGACCGAATACTTCAGGAGCCTTGTCAGGAGAACAGCCGAAAGTATTGTCAGCTCCTCCACTGGTCAACAGTTTTCGATCGGGAGAATAGAGGGCAACTTCTTTTACAATATAAAACTCGAAGACGTCTCTTTCACAGTCGAAGACGAAAAATTCGTTTCCATAGAGGAAATTTCACTCAATTACTCCATACCGCACATGCTGGACGGAACTATGCTTTTCAGCAAGGTGGTTCCTGTAGATAAAATTTACATAAAGGGAGTCAATGCAAATCTCATTAAATACGAGGACGGTACGTGGAACTTCAGCAAAATAGGAAGCGGCGAGGACAAAGAAAAGGACGAAGAAAAAAAGGCTCCCCCTGTCTGGAACATAATAATCCGTGACGCTTTGCTTAAGAACGCTGAAATAACCCTGGACGACCGGGAGAACGATAAGGTCACCAGGTATGAGATACATGAAACCGGTCTCTCCGCCACGCTTACCCATATAACAGAAAAGATAGAGGTCGATCTCAAAAACGCCGACCTAGACGCCCCTTCACAGGACTTAAGCGTAAGAGGATTATCCGCAAAAGCCGTTTACTCAGAAGAAAAAGCGGAGATTGACAATCTCCAGGTTTTACTCAACGGAGCCGAGATAAAGATAGACGCCAAAGCGGACAACCTGAAGGACAACCCCGAGTTCTCATTTAACCTGTCAGCTCATAATTACAAGCTCGAGGATGTGGGCACTTTCAATCTGGAGACAAAGGGTGAGGGTAAATTCGTAAGCCCGAAGGACATAAGGGCGAACGCCACTATAAAAATTCCCGAATCGGAAGCATACGGAAAGAAGCTAACAGGCTCTCTCGAAAAAATCACCATGTCGGGCACTACAATTGAGATCGGCGAAGGGAATATCAAGACAGAGCTCGGAGAACTGTCCATCGGGGGCAACGCCGACCTAAGCCGAATAATCGCGGGAGAGGGAGCCAATAATTTCAATATCAATCTTGCGTTAAAGGATGTAAAAACAACCGAGGTATTTTCCCTCCTGGAAGAAAAGTCAGGTACAACGACAGAGGCGATAAACACTGAGCTCGGGGCCGTGCTCAACACTCAGATCCGCGCGGAGGGGAGCTGGGTTGAATTCGGCGACTTAACCGCCGACGCCAAAATCGAGAGTCTCGAAATCAAGGGCAAGGAAGCGGGGGACTTGAAGCTCTCGGGCACGGCCGGCTATTCGAGTTCCGGTCTCAGTCTCGACATTAACTCAAGCCTGAAGCAGGTGGACCTGGGAATCATCCTGAGCAAAGAAAACCTCGAGAGCAATATAACGTCAGAACTCGATATAAAAGGAACGATTCCCCTCGAGGGAGACATAATGGAGCAGTCGTCCTTGAGCGTCAAGGGAGAAATAAGTCCATCTAAAATCTACAAGATTGACATTAAGAAGGGAGAGGTTGACTTATCATATGAAAACGAGCTCCTCGATATAAAAGCACTGTCCATCGTCGGAGACTCCTTTAATCTAAAGGTCGAGGACGGAAGCGCGGGAACCAGGGGTCTCGATTTCAGCTATGATCTCGAAGTGGAGGACTTGAGCTTCATCTCGGCTATTGTGTCCGGCACGGAATTCGCCGGCTCTTTGAAAGCCCGGGGGGATGTGACGGGAGATATAAGCAGCCCCAAAGTAACAATCGACGCTGAAGCGAAGGGCTTTGAGGTAAATGAGGATTTCGCAGCGGAATCGGTAAAAATAAACGGAGAGGGATTAATAAATCTCGACAATCCTGAGCTAAAAGCGGAAATAAAGGCCGAGGACGTGAAGGTAAAAGAGAGGGAGATCGAAAGCATCGAGGTCGACGCTGAAAGCGAGGGGGAGGGAGTCAACCTTAACGCCAAGATAGTCGAAAACGATCAATTAAACTATGAAATAAACACAACTCTAAAAAACCTGGGCGGGCGCGAGAAAAATATAGAAATAAGCAGAATAAAACTCGACCTTGAGGATACGGAACTCAAAAACAAGGATACGATATTCATAACAGTAGCTCCCGAAAAACTTATAATAGATTCATTCAATCTTTATTACGGCGACTCATCGGCGCTCGCCGACGCAAGGATTTTTTATGACGGCTCTCTCGATGCGGACCTGAAGCTCAACAATCTCAACCTGGACGACATCACCAAACCGTTTCAGGTCAAAACCTCTGTTGAGGGTAATATCTCGGCAACCGTTAACCTCAAGGGCACGATGGAAGCTCCGCAATTAAACGCGAACATAACAACCCGGGACCTTGTTTACGGAGGATTCGACAACGACACGGTAACTTTCGACCTCACCTATCTAAATCAGAACCTAAATTTCAAGCTGTTAATCACGGACGACACGGCCACAGTAATGCAGGCTACGGGAAACTCCAATATTGACCTCAATTTCAAAAAGCTGAACGAGAATATCGATAAAGCCAGCATCAGCCTTACGGTAAATTCTGCCGGGGTCGACCTGAGCCCGCTCGCCAGTATAAGCGAGGAGATCGAAAAATCTGAAGGCACCCTTTTAGTGGACGTTAAGGTAACGGGAAGCATAAAAAACCCTGCGGCGACCGGACAGATAAGCTTAAAAGACGCCGTTTTTAAAATACAGTCGCTCGGCAACCAGTTTAAGGTAGCCGACGCCCTGGTCGAGCTCCAGGGACAGAAGGGGATTCTCAGGCAGCTTGAAATTCAGTCAGGCAAGGGGAAAGGAACATTCGAGGGACAGATCGATGTTTCGGACATGTCTTATAACCTGACGGGCAATATGGAAAATTTCCTTATCAAGCCGGAAAGAATTTCGGCAAATCTGGACGGGGATATAAATGTCGAGGGTGAGGGGAGCAAAATCAAGGCATCAGGAAAGATAACCGTCGCAAAGAGCCGAATAACAATTCCCGATCAGGAGGAGAAGCAATTAGAAGAGATTAAATTCGCCGATGAAAGAGAAGAGGAATTCGTTGTCAAAAGCGGTAATGACACAGACTTTTTTCAAGAAAACTTCGCTCTTGACCTGCAGGTAAAAATGACAAGAAACAACTGGGTAAGGGGGCGCGGCGCCAATATAGAGCTTAAGGGTGATCTCGATGTAGGTAAGGAATTCGGCAGACCTGTGAGAATTAGCGGTATTATAAGCACCGTAAGGGGCACATACGAGACCCTCGGAAAGCTTTTCAGGATAGAAAGAGGCAGGGTGAGCTTCTCGGGCAGCGAAAACATAAATCCGAATCTCGATATAAGAGCAGTGTACCGTGTTTCCAATGTCCAGATCTATGTCAACATAAGCGGTACGGCGGATTCTCCGCAAATAAAGCTGACGAGCAATCCCCCGATGACTCAAACCGATATAGTCTCCTATGTCGTCTTCGGGGCGCCTTCGGACCAGATAGGCTCCGGAGACAGGGCGTCCATCCAGGGTGTCGCCACCGGGCTTGCCGGAGGTATAGCGGCAGCCCAACTGGAGAAAGTCTTTGGAGACAAGCTCGCTCTGGACGTTGTCAGCATCGGGGGCGGCACGAACGGCCCTCAAATCGAAGTGGGTAAATACCTAACAGAAGACCTCTACATAGCCTATGAAAGAGGCACATCGGATTCAATTCTTGATTCTACGACAATAACGACAAACAAGGTCCTGGTGGAGTATAATATCTTTAACAACGTAACCCTAGACGCCGATGTCGGCGGTGAAAATCCGGGAGTTGATATCTTCTATAACTTTAATTACAAGTAAATCGAAGTTCCACTTATTACCTCCGCATTCCACCCGTAATGATTATCATGTGAAATGGCAGGCGCTTTTAAAGATCACGCCGGGCCTGTCACAGTCTCACTGCAAACTGTGGTCGGACGCTCCTTCCCCGCGGGGCACCGGTACGGGCGAAGCGTGATGGATAACGAGCAGCCAGGATGAATCCCGGTACTCAAATACATTGGTGGACTGGGCATAACCGGACCTTATTTCCTCATCTACCCTCTGACTGATTTTCTCAATGCAGACAACCCATGCCAGGTTTCCCGAAATCCGAATCCTGACGTCGGACACCTCGATACCCGCAGGCCCGCCTTCCTCGAAGATTTTTTTCCAGCTCTCCATTACCGCATCCCACCCGTAAAGCATCGGCCAGCCGGGATGGACACACCTGGCTTTGGAGTCCCTGACCCAGACCTCCCGCATGAGCTCCAGATCACCTGACCCGAGAGCGCTATAAAACTTTTCATTAGCCTTCAAGACCTGATCTTTAAGTTGTCCTGTCATTTTTACTATCGACGGCAAAAAACTTTGCCAGGATATTCAGGCTCTTAATTTTAACCAAATATTAAAATTGTATCCATTTAATGAAAATTTATGGGTCAGATATTGTTTAAAAGAAAATCGATTTCTTCCAGAACTTCGGGAGCATCTTCGTTCTCCCTTTGACGGAGGAGAGTACCCCTTGCGCCCTGCCCTTCGAGCTTCCATAGTGCCCATGCGGCGTGCACTCTAACGAGAGGCTCCTCGTCCGACAAGCAGTCTTTTACAAGCTGTACAAAACTCCTGTTTCCCGAATTTCCCATGGCGGTGAGAACATTTCTCAGCAGCCCCCGTCTCTTGGCCCGCTTTACGGGACTACCCTTAAAAAAATTTCTGAAATCCTCCGGGCTTAATTGCGAAAGTGAACCCAGGTCAGGATTGTATATCCCCTCCCGCGGGAGGAACGCGGGCTCATCGGTTTTCTCCGCCCTTTTATTCCAGGGACATACGTCCTGACAGATATCGCAGCCGAAAATGTTATTGTCAATTTTATCTCTTAATTCAAAAGGGATATTATCCTTTAGCTCGATCGTCAAGTAGGATATACACCGCCTCGAATCAAGCACATACGGCTCCGGCAGCGCGTCTGTCGGGCATGCGTCCAGGCATTTCGTGCACGTGCCGCATCTGTCGGGCGCAGGGTTGTCATACTCGAGCTCAAGACTCGTTATAATCTCCCCCAGAAATATCCAGGAACCGATTTCCTGATTGATAAGGCAGGTGTTCTTTCCGACCCAGCCTATACCGGCGTATTTTCCGTACACCTTTTCGAGTACCGGGCCCGTATCGACGTAGTGGCGGGAAACAGCCCCCGGTGATATCTTCTCACTTATAAATTCCCCAAGTGAACCGAGCTTCCGATCCATTACATCGTGATAATCGTCCCCCCAGGCGTAACGGGCTACCCAGCCTTTTGTCTTATCGGTTTCCCGGATCGAATAGGGGTGATCCGTATTGTAATTGAGAGCGCAGGATATAACGGATTTCGCGTCTGGAATTATTTGCCGCACGTCCTGGCGCCTCTCGGGATTTCTCTCCATGTACTTCATCCGCCCCGCGTATCCCTTTGAAAGCCACTGCTTGTAAAACTGATTTTCCGGAAATTTATCGGCCGGAGAGATACCCACCAGATTAAATCCCAACGCGAGCGCCTCGGATTTTATGGAATCGGTCAGCTCCTTAATACCCATCAGGATTAATTGTATCACAAAGGAAAAGAGGCATTCCAGACGCTTGTGGCCGATTCTTTTCAAGTTGATTCGTTTACTATAAGACAGGCGCCCCTGCACCAAGCCAAATCTTTCCCTTTATCCGCTATGCCGCCCTCTACGGTCACGATGTACCCTGCGAGGCTCGGTTTGGGCTCGACGGTTTTAACCTCCCAGTGAATCAGCAGTTCAATACCCGGACGCACAGGGGCCCTAAATTCCAGCTCAAACGAGAGTCCCAGAGTCAGAAATCCCGGGGCAAGATATGTCGCGACCGAGCCCATAAGGAGAGAGCCGCTATGGGTGCCGCTTGCGATGATTCCCCCGAATCGGCTGGCTCCCGCAATCCGCGCCTTATGGTGAAGGGGGTTGAGGTCGCCTGAAAGTGTCGCGAATTCGGATATATCGTCAACTGAAAGCCGAACCGGTTTTTCGAAAGAGAAGCCGGCCTCAACCGGCGATTTAAAGTCTATTTCATTGGGCATAAGCTTTGGAACACCCAGTACCGGGGAACATGTGAACACGCGACCGGCATTCAGCCAAGTATCATTCGGACCATCCGCCCGGGTATTTCTTTGCCTTCACTATCAAGGCGGCAATCTCGCCTACCGCTCCGCTGCCGGCGCTATAGGTGGCAAAATAAGCCTGAGCCTTTACAGGAAGGGGCGCTTCGGGAGTGACCGCCGAGAAAATTACTTTGCGCACGAGAGGCAAATCAGCATCGTCCCTGCAAATAAGAGCGATCTCATTGTCCGATACGGAATATTCTTCCTTAATTTTTGTATAAAACAGTGATTTTTCGGATATCCCCTGATGCAGAACTATGCCAAGTTTTTCCGCAACGGAAGATACCGTCTGAGACTTTGTTTCTGAGAACGCAATCAATTCCACATCGTACTCCCTTAACTCTTCTATGTGGTTGCCGTTAATAAAACTCCCGTTTGCGGATTCAGGGCCATCGGTGACGAAGCCGTCCGCATTAACCAGAACCAGCTTAATTTGAGAGAACTTTAAAAAGAGGTCGGACCTGAGTTTCTGAAACATTTAGTCTATTTATAACAAGCAGATTGTCAGCCTAGCATTGTAAGCCATTAATCAGTTATTGCAAGTAGAGAGAGAGAACTCAGCTATGTATAATTTTAAAAGTCATGATACCGCTTCGGGATACGACCAAATCGGCAGGGTTCCCATTCATCAACATAACACTGATAATTATAAGCGTTCTAATTTTTCTCTACCAGGTCTCGCTCGGCCGAGATATGATAATTTTCATATACGAGTACGGCCTTGTTCCGGAGAAAGTAATTTCTTCGGCTTCGGGTTCCGGGATTTATGACCGCCTGTATCCCTTCCTCTCCTCCATGTTTCTTCACGGGGGATGGCTTCATCTGATCGGGAACATGCTGTTCCTCTACATATTCGGTGACAATGTCGAAAACAGAATGGGCCATTTCAAATATCTTCTTTTTTATATAATATGCGGGCTTGCGGCGGCCGTGTTTCAATTTATAACGAACATTCACTCCGAGATACCGATGGTGGGAGCAAGCGGCGCCATATCGGGCGTTCTTGGCGCTTATATTATCTTTTTCCCGAGGTCAAGAATATTGACTCTGGTGCCGATTTTCTTCTTTATACAACTTATACACGTACCCGCCGCTGTATTTATATTTATATGGTTTATAATACAATTTCTGAGCGGCGTCAGCGCACTCGGAGGCCCTGTAGAAACGGGAGGGGTCGCCTTCTGGGCGCATATCGGGGGATTTATCTCGGGACTGATTTTGGCGCGTTATTTTGTAAAAAGACGCTATGATTTAAGGGAATCAACCGGGAGATATTATCACTAAATCTTCCCGTTTCTTGTAAAATATCACTTTACAAGAGTTACCGGTAAAGAGGTTTCTCACAGTTTCCCGCAAGGGGTTTTTAAGCGATGGCGAAATCGAAGAAACAAAAGAGAAACAAACTGGCAATCGTCGTTTGCGGAGGTCCCGCTCCTGGAATAAACGGGGTGATAAGCGCGGCTACGATCGAGGCTGTCAACAGAGGAATAGAAGTGATCGGCATAAGGGACGGATTCAAGTGGATTTGCGAAGGGGATACAAAGCACATTGAAAATCTGACCATAGCTAACACCTCCCGTATCCACAACAGGGGGGGCTCCGTAATCGGGATTTCGAGGGCGAACCCCACGACAAGCGCGCAAAGGATTGAAAATACCATAAGCAGTCTGATAAAACTCGGCGTGAAGTACCTCATAACCGTCGGGGGAGACGGCACGATTTACCTTGCCGAGAGGCTAGCGAAGGATATGAAGGGAAGAATTCAGATAGCCCATGTGCCCAAAACGATAGATAATAATATACCGCTTCCCGGACGCATTCCGACATTCGGATTCGAGAGCGCGCGGCATATAGGAACAAGCCTCGTTGACTACCTGATGGAAGATTCCCGAACAACGAGCAGGTGGTATTTTGTGGTAACCATGGGCAGGCGAACCGGCCACCTCGCCCTTGGAATCGGCAAGGCCTCGGGAGCAACCCTTACATTGATCCCCGAAGAGTTCGGCAGAGGTAAAATATCACTCAGAAAGCTCGTTACAGTACTTGAAGGCTCAATAATAAAACGGCTCTCTATGGGCAGGGAAGACGGGGTCGTCATTCTGGCGGAGGGACTAACCGAGAAACTCGACGAGGAAGAACTAAAGAACCTGAAAGATTTAAACCTGGACGAGCTCGGCAGGATAAGACTGTCCGAAGTCGATCTGGGACAACTGCTCAAACGACAAGTCACACAATTTCTGGGAGAGAAGGGAATTAAACTGAGAATAGTAGATAAGACCATAGGATACGAGCTCAGGTCGGCCCCCCCGATACCTTTCGACGCGAATTACACGAGAAGCCTGGGCTACAGCGCGGTAAAGTACCTGGCCGGCGGAGGCTCGGGAGATTTAATCAGCATACAGAGAGCCAAAATGGTCCCGATTAAACTGGATAAATTTATAGACCCAAAAACAAAAAAAAGCAGGATACGTTACGTAGATATAAACACCGAGTCCTATGAGGTAGCGGAGAAGTATATGATCAAACTCAACAGGGACGATCTTGAAGATAAGGCAAAACTGAAGATACTAGCGAAAACGGCGAATATGAAACCGGGTGAATTTAAATCGTATTTTGCAGACGCAATACTCAGATAAATAGATTTAATCGCGGCCCTTTTCGGGTCTTGTGTTAAATAATTCATGTTTTAAGCAATTATCGTAAATTTGGCTGTATACTTTATCAGATACAGCGTAATCTTCGGCTTTTTAAGAAAAATACTTAGATTTTCAGCTTAAACCATTGACTTAACATTCAAATTATGATAAAAAATCAGTCAATGCTTTTCAGGTATTTCCTACTTACGGCTACCATTTCGCTTCTGCTGATCGGATGCGGGAGCAAATCCTTTACCTCAAAAACCTCTGGATCATCCGTTCCGGGAATTCATATGAGCCAGACTGAAGCCGATCCGGAGATACGATTTATTGATAGAGAGAGCACCATAAATCAGGCAGAGGACATAAGATCAAGCTTCTTCATACTGAATCCTCAGGTGCAGGGCTGGAAAACATACTATTACATTGAAAACATTTTTGAACAATTCCCGGACGTAGTCCCGGAGACGGAAACCGAAATACCCGTAGTTTTGAACGACAGGGTAATCCACTACATGTCTTATTTTCAGAACAGGGGGCGGAAGTCTTTCAGTATATGGCTGGCCCGCTCGGGGAAATATATACCGTCCATGAAGGAGATACTGGAAGAAAGAGGTATGCCGCCCGATCTTGTTTATCTTTCGATGATAGAAAGCGGATTCAATGTAAAAGCCAGATCACACGCGGCTGCCGTGGGTCCCTGGCAGTTCATAAAACCTACCGCCAAAAGATACGGTCTCAGAGTGGATAATTGGGTTGACGAAAGAATGGACCCGAGAAAATCGACCATAGCAGCGGCAAACTATCTCAGCGATCTCTACGCCATGTTTCAATCCTGGGAACTGGCGGCAGCGGGATACAATTGCGGTGAGGACCGCGTCCAGGCCGCAATAGACAAATATCAGATTAACGATTTCTGGCAAATATCGGAATTCACACTACCGACGGAAACTAAAAACTACGTTCCAAAACTGATGGCCGCCCTCATTATAGCCAAGAACCCCGACAAGTACGGATTCGTAGGGATTGATTATCACGATCCCGAAACATCCGAAACAGTTATGGTTCCGCCGCAAAAAAGCCTGAACGACATTGCGAAAGTAATAGGCATGAGCCAGACGAGGCTTGTAGAGCTGAATCCCGCATTACAATTGAACGCCACCCCTCCGGGAGGGATGTACGAACTAAATGTTCCTTTGGGCTACGCCTCGGCAACTTCAAGGAAGAGCAAAGAGCTTTACGCGCTAAAAGATGTTAATCCCGCCGTGTCTCAGAGAAGCGTGGCTTCGAGACATAAGGTAAGGCGGGGGGATACGCTCGGCAAAATCGCCGGACGCTACAGAGTAAGCGTATCGAGCATTAAAAGGGCGAACGGGCTCAGAGGCTCGACCATAAGAGTCGGCCAGGTGCTCAGAATACCGGGCGGTTCCGGCTCATCCTCCTCATATTCTTCTTCAAAGGATTATACGACGACAGCTAAATACAGGGTGAGGCGCGGGGATACGCTCGGGGCCATAGCCGCAAGGCACAGGGTGAGCATCGGATCAATCAAGAACGCAAACGGCCTCAGGGGCTCGCTAATTAAATCTGGACAGGTGCTTACAATTCCGGGCGCTTCCGGACGTTACTACGATACGCAGGCAAGCGCGACCAATACCGCTAAAGCGGCGAAATACAAAGTCAGACCGGGAGATACTCTGGGAGGCATCGCGGCCAGGCACAACGTAAGCATCTCAACAATAAAACAGGCAAACAGAATAAAAGGGTCAACCATTATGGCGGGACAGGAGCTGACCATTCCCTACATCGCAAACGGCAGTACCTATGCCGCTTCGAATAACAATTCCGCCGGAACCGCTTCCAACGGCAGTTATAAGGTAAAACCAGGGGACACTCTGGGCGGTATCGCTCAAAGACACGGGGTTTCGGTCGCATCTATAAAAGGCGCAAATAATATAAATGGCTCAACTATCAGACGGGGGCAAGTCCTGACGATTCCCGGCTCCTCTACGGGCAGTTACTCAGGCTCGAGCGGAACCACGAAAAGCGCGGCGAAGTATAAAGTGCAGCGCGGCGACACTTTGGGCAGCATAGCTCAAAGGCACGGGGTTTCGGTCGCATCCATAAAAGGCGCCAACGGCATAAAAGGGTCGGTTATAAAATACGGACAGGTGCTGAGTATCCCGGGCTCGTCCGGCGGGAGTCACACAAGCTCAAGCGGGTACGCAAGCACTAACGGCAGCTCGAAGTATAAGGTCAGACCTGGCGATACACTTGGGGGGATTGCTCAAAAACACGGGGTCAGGCTGGCATCGCTCAAGAGCGCGAACAACCTGAGCGGCACTAGTATAAGATCGGGACAGGTGCTTGTAATACCCAACGGGCACTCTAAATCTACTCAGACGGCAAGCAGCGACGTAATAAAATATAAAGTCAAGAAAGGCGATACATTGTGGGAAATCGCGAGCAGACATAACGTATCCGTCACAAGTATCAAGAAGTGGAACAACCTTGAATCTCCCAGCCTTACACCCGGCGACAGATTGACGATTTATAAATAATTCCGGTTTTTCCTTTCCTTGCCTGCACAACAGATAACTTATAATTAAAATGACAAAGGATTGCTACGAAAGGCTCAGAGTCTCCTATTACGAAAAGAAGGAGCTAATCAGAACAAGACTGAACGATTTCAGGACTATCTACGGGGAGGCGGACGACCTCAAGATATTTGAAGAGCTTGCGTTCTGTATTTGCACGGCAGGGGCAAGCGCCAGGATGGGTCTCAAGTCAGTCGAAGCAATAAGGGATATCCTTCTGGACGGAAGTCTCGGGGAGCTCAAAAGTAGACTGAAAGGTATCCACAGGTTCCCCAACTATAGACCGGCCTACATAATTCACACAAGGGACTATCTGAAAAGAGAGCACGGCTTCAAATTAAAAGAATTGACCGCCTCCATCGAAGACCCGCACGCAAGAAGGGATTTTTTCGCCGGGAACAGGGATATAAAGGGAATAGGGTACAAGGAAGCGAGTCATTTCCTGAGGAATATCGGCTTTTCAGGCTACGGTATTCTGGACAAGCACATTCTCAATACACTCTACGAGCTCGGTTTGATAGAAAGCCCGAAACCGCCCGCCACCAGGGACAGATATATAGCCATAGAATATTGCCTGAAGCAATTTGCGGACGATATAGGTATTCCGATGGACGAGCTTGATCTCGTGCTGTGGAGCGAGAAGACGGGGGAGATTTTGAAATAGAGTCGAGAGCAGGTAAGACAAATGCCGTATTTTCTTTTTCTTGATAAAAAGAAACAAAAATCAAGACTACACAGAATATGGCTAAAAATCTCATGTTAACGCTAAAATGTTTTAATTCCACCCACAGTCCTAAAACATTTTTACGCTTTAACATGAGATTTTTTAAACGCCTATTCTGTGATGTCGGAGAAAAAGGCTTTTGAGGATGACTGATTTAAGATTGCAGCGGCTCCTTGGAGCCTCGCAATGACAACGAAGAAAGTTCCACTGTTGGACTAAATGTGATACCCTTCGACGGGCTCAGGGTGAGCGGGTTGCATGTGCCGAGCTTATGTAGATTTAAGGTAATGGCGTTCGGTACTTCCGCACGCTTGGAACGGCTTCCCTTTTCAAAGGAGGTAAGGATAAAAAGGTATGAGATTGCCACAGGGAATTTGCCCTCTTCGGAATGACTGATTAATCGAATGCATCCCTCGACTGCACTCTTTGTGTACGCTCCGGAAGAACGGGCGCTTATTAAATACTAGATTCTGAAACAAGTTCAGAATGACTTAAGCAAAAAGAAAATCCCCCTTAATTCCCCTTTTTCTAAGGGGGGAAATGAAGAGACAAAGAGGAGATTGCAGCGGTTGCTTTTCTAGCTGACAATGACAAAGAGAAAGAGTTAAGGATGGCAAAAATAAAAAACGAGATGCTGAAACAAGTTCAGAATGACAATCCTTGAAAGGCAAGATTGCCGCGCTCCGTTTCACTGCGCTCGCAATGACATGCTTGACGGGATCAGGAAGAGCGGGCTGGAAACTGCCCGCTGATGATATTCGGAGGAGCGGGGGGAGTAGCTATAGAGACACACTATGTGTGTTATTTCCTCATATCACGCGCGCGCTTACCACTTCGCCAGTAATCCTCTATCTCTTCAAGACTCATCCCCTTCGTCTCAGGCATGTAGTAATAAACGAAGAAGTAGGACACGATACACAGCCCCGCATAGAGCCAGAAGGTTTCGGGCCTTCCCAACACATCGACTAAGCTTAGAAATGTTAAAGTAACAATTAAATATGTCGCCCAAATGACCGCCGTCGCCACACTCATTGCCAATCCCCTGATGCTTAGTGGATAGATCTCCGCAATAACCAGCTGAACAACGGAGCCGGGTCCGATCGTCCAAGCCGCCACGAAAAGTATCAGGCTCCCAACAGCCAGCCATCCCAAAATGCTTCCATCGGTTTTTGGAAGATAAAAAGTGAGCCCCAGAATGACCAATCCGAGAAACATTCCTATATATCCCCATAACATGAGAGGTCTTCTGCCCAGCCTGTCCACAAGGTTCATCGCCACAATTGACATAACTACGAACACAATACCCACCAGGACAGCTTCCAGTATCGCCGTGGAGGCGGAATGAAAACCTGCGAGCTCAAAAATGGTCGGAGCGTAAAAAGTAGCCAGAGAAAGACCGGTTAACTGTCTTATCAGCGCAAGGCCCAAACCGAGTACTAATGCAGGCTTAATCACAGGACTCAGCAATTCCCGCCAGTCAGCTTTTGATTGCTTGAGAGCATTTTTAATCCCTGACAATTCCTCTTCAACGTCCCGGGTTCCCCTAATGCGCATCAATACGTCCCTGGCTCTATCAATAAAGCCGTGTTTAACAAGCCAGCGCGGGCTCTCAGGCAGGAATAACATACCGACGAGCAACGAGAATGAGGGGATAACGCCCGCAGCAAACATATAACGCCATTGCCTGTGAGCTGAAAACAGGTAATCCACAATATAGGAGAGCAATAACCCGGATAGAATAGCTACGACAAAGATAGAAACAAGCATGCCCCGTTTCTTCGGAGTGGATATTTCAGATATATAGAGCGGTACGGCGAATGAAAGCACGCCGAAGGCCATACCGACGACTATTCTGGCAATTATCAACCCAAAGACATCCGGCGTCAGAGCAGTGCCCAGAACCCCGAGCAACGAAACCAATGCGCTAATAATCAATATCCTCCGGCGTCCCAAACGATCCGCCAGTCTGCCCCCGAAACCCGCGCCTATCATAGCCCCGAATAAAGTCGAGCTCATCACGAGTTCCTGCATCCAGTCTGAAAGACCGAACTCCTTCTTGATGAATAGAATGGCGCCCGCAATTCCCGCCAGATCGTAACCATAAATCATACCGCCCAGAGATGAAACACAGGCGGCGAATACAACAAACCGGTTACTTCTATTCTTCATTCAATGATACTAATAAATAATTAAGTCCGATGTCAAATCATTTATTCCCTGACATGACATCCTTCGACAGGCTCAGGACGAGCGGGCGGAATGCGCCCGCTGGTTGTGTTAGAGAGGTTTCACACCCCCCTTAATCTCTTTTAAATGTAGAAGCGATCTGCCTGGATTTAACGAGCTTATGTAGATTTGAGGTAATGGCATCCGGTTCTTCCGCACGCTC